>NZ_DAMCLZ010000003.1:135766-277417 GCF_032109125.1 Chishuiella sp. | reverse complement strand
TGCTCTAACCAACTGAGCTAAGGAGGAATGTTGCTTAATTGTGGGTGCAAATATAATAGGTTTTTTTACACCCACAAATATTTTTTTAATAAATTTTCAGAAATTATTTAAAAATCATATTCACAATATCATTACCAAAAACGAATACCATTAAGGATAAGATAATTACGACTCCAACCATTTGTGCCTTTTCTAAAACTTTTTCACTTGGTTTTTTTCCTGTAACCATTTCATAAATTGCAAAAACCGCATGACCACCATCTAAACCTGGTATTGGTAATAAATTAATAAATGCCAGCCAAGCAGAAATCATAGCTGTAAAAGACCAGAAAAATAACCAACTCCATTTTTTAGGCATTTGTTTTACCATTCCTATTGGTCCAGCTACTTGCTTACGACCATCTTTTACTTTGAATAATGTTCCAATTCCACGAACTTGTGTAGCAATAGCTTCAAAAGGCTCTACAATACCTTTAGAAAAACTTTCTCCTAATGTGTAATCTTGGTGAGAATTTAATGTTTCTAAATAAGTTGTTGCAGGAATAAATCCTAAAGTTCCATCCTTTCCAATTGTAGCCATTAATTCTATAGGTTCTCCTTTTCTTTCTATACTAAGAGGAACAGTTTTTCCTTTATATTGATCTATTTTAATTTTAAAGTCATTAAATAAATGAGTTGTAAATCCATCTACAGCAATAATTTTATCTCCTTTTAATAATCCTGCATTTTGTGCAGCACTATTCTCCATAACAGAATCTATAACAAATGTAAATTGAGGAATAAAAAAACCTTGTTTATAATTTAAAATTTGCGTTCTAAAATCTTCGTTTATTGGTAGAGAAATTTCTTTACCTTCTCTTTTTACTTCTAATGTATTTCCTCCTAATAATGCTTCTTTATATATCTCTTCAAGAGAATTAAATTTAACTCCATTTACTCCTACAGGAACATCTCCATTACGAAGTCCTAATTTTTGTTGTACAGCATCAGTAGAGATTCCATATTGCATTTTATTTACATCTGTATATGATTTTCCTTGAGATGCAAATAATGCAGTATATATAATCATTGCTAAAATAATATTAACAATAATCCCTCCTAACATAATAATTAATCGTTGCCAAGCTGGTTTTACACGAAATTCCCACGGTTTCGGTTCTTGTTTCATTTGATCAAGATCCATACTTTCGTCAATCATCCCAGAAAGTTTTACATAACCTCCCAATGGTAACCAACCAATACCATAAACTGTATCTCCAATTTTCTTTTTCCAAATGGCAAATTTCACATCAAAGAAACAAAAGAAACGCTCTACACGAACGCCAAACCATCTTGCTGTTACATAATGACCAAGTTCGTGCAACATAACTAAAAGCATCAAACTAAGCATTAATGTAGCTATCTGTATTAACATATTTTCTAAATTAGTTTTATTATTTTATTTTTAAATTGATTACAAAATTAATTGTTTTTATTAATCAGCAATTTTTATTTTTTCCATTCTAATGTTTCCAATAATTTCTTAACATCTGTTTTTATATAATCTATAGCTGGTGCAAGAGAATCTGGTTTAGGTTGAGTTTTAAAATAAACCGAACCAGATAAAAAATTCTTGATACTATCTGTAGCATGAAATTGTAAATTTATTGCCGATTCTCCTCCAAGTTCATATAATGTGCCAAAAATATGTTTTTTAGGAAAGGTAAATTCTTGTGGAGCAATAAAACTTGCTTTTACTGTTTGATCTTGAACAAAACGTTCACTTTCTTTTATTTGAACAATTAAATCTTGAGGAGATTTGACAGGAAAATATGTCAGATAAATTGTTGCTTTCATTCGTGGATAGACAATATTGAAAGAATTTATTTTTTTACCTGGAATTATTTTTCCAAAATTTGAATATTGAAAAGTATAAGGAACATTTTCATTAAACTTTATATAAGTTTGTTTAGGATATTCTAATCTTACCTGCCCTAAAGGTTTTGCAACTTCATCATTATTATTGCAAGAAACAAAAAAAATAGCACTACTACATAATGCTATTATAGTTTTAATTTTTATTGGTTTACGTAAAACGTTAAATTTCGTAAAATTCATTTATTATTTTATTCTAAAAAGGTAAATCATCCTCACCATCCTCTATAAAAGGAGGCTCTACAATTGGTGTTTTTTGAGGAGTTTCTACCTTCGTTTCTTTCTCTTGTATTGTACTGCGTTGATCATTATCAATTTTAGGAGTTAAAAACTCTATTGAATTAGCAACAATTTCTGTTGTATAACGAGTTTGTCCATTATCTTCCCATTTTCTTGTTTTTATTCGTCCTTCAACAAAAACCTTATCTCCTTTCTTTAGATAACGATCGCACAATTCAGCTAACTTATTTCTAGTAACAATATTATGCCATTCAGTTTCTGTAATTCTCTCTCCAGTTCTAGAAATATAAGATTCTGTAGTTGCAATAGGAAAACGACCAATACAGTTTTGCTCATCAAAATGATGTAATTTTACATCATCTCCTAAATTACCTATCAAAAGTACTTTATTTGTTGTTCCATTCATAGTTTTAGTTTTTTAGTGGCTTGTTATAAACAAAGTTAGTTTAAATAATGATTATTAATAAATTTTTCTATTGGTTTTGGAAAAGGATAATCATCTATTGATTCAATTGAAATCATTTCAAAACCTATTTTTTTAGATAAATTTATTATATTATTTAAAGATACATTTAATTTCCAATATTTTATAAATAAATTCTGATGAGAAAGAATATGTTTCTCTTCTGATATAAAAGTTAAATCATTTTCTAAATTTTCTTCAAAAATCCAACCCTTATCTAATAAATCCGTCTCAGTTTCTATTTTAGGAAAAGTATAAAGATTTCTCCATACATCATTACCTGTTCTTTTGGACAAACTGATTGTATGATTGTTTTCTAAAATTATAAAATGTAAAAAACGATTCGAAACTTTTACTTTTTTCAGCTTTACAGGTAATTGATCAACTTTTTTTAATCGTAAGGCTTCACATGATTCATTAAGAACACAAATTTCGCATTTAGGTGATTTTGGAGTACAAACAGTAGCTCCTAAATCCATTATTGCTTGATTAAAATCCCCTGGACGATTTTTATCTATAACCTCTAAACCTAACTGCCAAAATATTTTTTTTGCCTTAGAAGAACTTATATCTTCTTCAATATTAAAATAT
This sequence comes from Chishuiella sp., assembly GCF_032109125.1. Classification (NCBI taxonomy): domain Bacteria; kingdom Pseudomonadati; phylum Bacteroidota; class Flavobacteriia; order Flavobacteriales; family Weeksellaceae; genus Chishuiella; species Chishuiella sp. The sequence goes on along the minus strand of NZ_DAMCLZ010000003.1, from coordinate 274,209 downwards.
CTAGAAAACACTCGATACATATTCCCATCTACAGCAGGAACTGCTTCTTTATATACAATAGAAGCTATTGCTGCTGCAGTATAATCTCCTATTCCTTTTAATTTTTTCAGATCTTTAAAATTATTTGGGAACTTCCCATTTAATTCATTTGAAATATACTTTGCTGTATGGTGTAAATTTCTGGCACGAGAGTAATAACCCAATCCTTGCCAGAGTTTTAGCACCTTTTGCTCATCTGCATTAGCTAAATCAAAAATAGTATCAAATTCGTGTATAAAATTATTGTAAAATTTCATACCTTGGTCAACCCTTGTTTGTTGGAGAATTATTTCCGACAACCAAATATGAAAAGGGTCATTTGTATGACGCCATGGTAAATCTCGTTTATTTTTGTCAAAATATGACAAAATCAGATAGTTGAAGTTCATAAAAACTGAAAAAATCTTTTTTTGTTGGGATACTATCGTTATATTTGCACCCGCTTTCAAATTTAAGAATAATAAGAGGAATTATGACAAAGGCAGAAATAGTAAATAACATTTCAGGGAAATTAGGACTTGAAAAGAGCGATACTCAAAGAGTAGTAGAATCGTTTATGGAGGAGGTGATTAAATCATTAGTAGAGGGAGAAAATGTATACTTAAGAGGATTTGGTTCTTTTACTATTAAGACTAGAGCTGAGAAGACAGGAAGAAACATTACAAAAGGGACTTCTATCATTATACCAGCTCACAACGTTCCTACATTTAAACCAGCTAAGACTTTTATTGAAGAAGTAAAAACTAGCGAAGCAAACGTAATTAAATAACAATAAAATAATTGTATCATGCCAAGCGGAAAAAAACGTAAAAGACATAAGGTAGCGACGCACAAACGCAAAAAACGTCGTCGTCTTAACAGACACAAAAAGAAAAAATAATTAGTAGCTAAGCTATTAATAATTTAGTCTTTTTACAAGATAGCACTTTTCAATGGAAATTTTGGAAAGTGCTTTTATCATTTTTAAAAACATAATTTTTTGATGAGTAAAGAATTAGTGATTTCAGCCTTAGCTGATCAAGTACGCATCGCAGTTTTAGATGAAGGTCGATTGATGGAATTTCATCAAGATACTGCAAATGATGGCTTTGCAGTTGGCGATATTTACTTGGGTAAAATCAAAAAATTAGCTCCTAGTTTAAATGCAAGTTTTGTTGACATTGGTTATTCGAAAGATGCATTTTTACATTATCATGATTTAGGACCACAAATACGTTCTTCAAATGTTTACAATAAAATTGTAGCAAATGGGAAGTATAAAACAGAAAAGTTGAAAAACTTTCGAATGGAAGATCCTATAGAAAAAGACGGTCAAATTACTGATATCTTTGCTCCAGGTGATTCTGTTTTGGTTCAAATCACAAAAGAACCAATCCATACGAAAGGACCAAGAATTACTTCTGAAATTTCAATTGCTGGTCGCTATTTGGTTTTAGTTCCATTTTCGGAACGAGTTTCGATTTCTCAAAAAATCAAACAAAAGCCAGAAAGAGATCGTTTAATTAATATTTTAGACGGACTTACTCCAGAAGGCTTCGGAGTTATTATCAGAACAGTTGCTGAAAATAAAAATGCTGAAGAATTACAATCAGATTTGGCTTATTTATTAAATAAATGGACACAAATCTTTAAAAATCTTCAGAAGAAAAAAGCTCCTGCAAAAATTCTTAGTGAAATGGATAGAGCATCATCCATTTTAAGAGATAATTTTAATGATGATTTTGTTAAAATTTCTGTTGATGATAACGAATTAGCTGATGAAATGCGAGAATACTTGGAAGTTATTGCACCAGATAAAGTAAACCTGGTAAAAGAATATGACGATCCATTTGTTCCTATTTTTGAAAAGTTTAATGTCGAAAGACAAATTAAACAAGCTTTTGGTAAAACGGTTACTATTCCTCAATCTAAAGGTGCTTACCTTGTGATTGAACATACAGAAGCATTACACGTTATTGATGTGAATTCTGGTAATATTTCTAGAAATTCTAAAAATCAAGAAGATTCTGCTTTTGCAGTAAACAAAATTGCAGCTTCTGAAATTGCTCGTCAATTACGTTTACGCGATATGGGAGGAATTGTTGTGGTCGACTTTATTGATATGACTGGTGTTGAACATAAAAAAGAATTGTTTGAACACCTAAGAGCTGAAATGTCGAAAGACAAGGCAAAGCATAAAATTTTGCCACCAAGTAAATTCGGATTAATTCAGATTACAAGACAGCGCGTTCGCCCAGAAGTGAACTTTGTTACAACTGAAGAAAATCCTAACCAAGATTCGAATGAAATTGAAGCACCAATCGTTACAATTGATAAAATTGAACAAGTGCTCTTGAACATCCTTGATAGAAAAGATAAGGATTTACGAAAAATGTCGTTACATGTACATCCTTTCGTTGCTTCTTATTTACAACATGGATTACCAAGCATTCAGATGAAATGGTTTTTTAAGCATAAAAAGTGGATAAAGATTGTTCCGAGAGATGCGTATAAATACTTACAATTTAATTTCTTGGATAAAGATCATAATACACTTTACAACGAGTCAAACTAAAAAAAAGGTTATTTTCTGATAGAAAATAACCTTTTTTTAATTTAGACATCGTTTTGCAATAGCGATAGAAGTGAAAATCCTTTTATAAAAAAAGAATTTTTTATAAAAGATTGAGAGCGAGATAGCGCGTCCCATAGGGATTGCCCTAATTTTTATTTTATTTATACTTCTTTTTTATAAAATTCCTTGGCTGATTGAATGAACTGATTAAATGCTTTTGTTACGTCATTTTCATTTTTTACAGTTAAAGGAAATGGTATCATATGAGAATAATCAAAATCATGATCAACTATTTCTACATCTATTTCTATTTTTCTGTATCCTCCTTTCAGTGTGTTGAGTGCTTCTATAGGCGGAGCAACTTCATCTTTCTCCAATACATAGGTTTTTATTTGATGTTGAAGCTCGGTGAAGCGAGATTCTCTTTCTTTTTGAAAATAGTTGTAACGCAACATCATTTTGAACCAACTTTCTTCTTTGTGAAGTACTGGGTTTTGAAAATGCCCTAATCGTTTATCATTTTTGAAGTCTGTACTTAATAATTCTGCAAAAACTGTTTGCATTTTTATAGCTGCTCTAGAATCCATAATATATTTGGAAATAGGGAACATTCTATCTATTGTCATTCCTCCACAAAAACAAAATAATTTTGAATTAGAAAAAATTCCTTTTGGATTGGCCATCATCAGGATAATTGATAAAAACGAACCGATGGAATAACCAAAAAGATCTATAGTTGCTGTTTTATTTAAAGTATCTATTTTTCCTTTTTTGATGTGATAAATCAATTTTATGGTATCTGAATAAGTTTGGAAACCTGACCAAAATATACGTTGTGGATGAGCCTCTAATCGTGCACTAATTGCTGCATTTACATAAGAAGAATCTGTATTATCTCTATTATTTTTTATTCTATTTTTAGAAACTTCTACCATTTTACGACGATCACTCCATGAATCTTCTGCTCTATTCATGTGGAAAGCTATTGGGAAAAGTATTACTGCTTTATTTGTTTGCTGAGCAATCTCGTAGGCCCATGGTAGGTATTTATCCCATTTTTTTTCATTAAGTCCATGAAATAGGATTATAGCACCGTTAGATTTATATTGATCTAATCTTTGGACTATATAATAATCAAATATTTTATTGCATTCTATATCATAATCCAATATATCAACATCTGTATTTCCTGATATATTGTTTATTACATCACTTTCCTTGAAATGAATATCGTGTTTTGGACAACTTAAATGTGCAGAACCATTTAATAAATCTTCTGCTGCGTTTAATGAGGTTGACTGATATTTGGTAATTCGTAAATTAAGATCTACAATTTCAGAAGAATTTTGATTTAAATCAAAAGCTTCTTTTAATTTTTGATATAGTTCGTTGTACTGCATCGCTTATGATTTTTATGAATTTAAATGTACTTATAATAATATATTTTTAATAAGCTATTTAGTACTATATAACGAAATATTGAGATTTTAATTTTTTATTTAACATTATTTTATAACATGAAAAAACTCATCTTTGTGAGATTCATAATTACTGTAATTGTTCTTTAAGAAATATTTCTAATTGTTTTGAATCTATATTTTTCATAATAATTTCTCCTTTCTCGTTGATTAGAAAATTCGTAGGAAATGAATTTATTTCATTGGTTTCAGAAAATTTCTTCTCATCATCTAATACATTTATCCAAGATAAATTATATTTAATAATTGTATTTTTCCAATTTTTGATATATTTATCTCTATCAACCGAAATCGCTTCTATTTCAAAACCTTTATCGTGATATTGGCTATAAATTTCTTTTAATTTAGGAAAAGTTATCAAGCAAGGTTTACAGCTACTAAACCAAAAATCTATTAATGTATACTTATTTTTGGCATAATCAGATCTATATTTTTTTCCATCTAATGCTATTAAATTATCGATTGTTGGGAATTTCTTCCCTAAACCAAATTTTTTATTTTCTTTTATTTTTTGTTCTAATACTTTAAAAGGATAAGATTGTTTAATATCCATATCAAAATTTGAATATAATTTTTCGTAAGGATAGTCTTTATAAAAACGTTCAAATTTTTCGATAATTTTCCAAAGTGATATTTCTGAATTTGGATTTTCTTTGATGTATTGTTCTAATAAATCTATTTCATTCTTCCAGTTTCTTCGAAACCAATTATCAATAGAATCGTTGACTTCTTTAGGATTATTAAACTGATATTTTATGAAATTTTGACCTAGGAAATTCTCATAATCAACAATTTCTTTATTAATATTCTTAAAATATTTTTTGTATTTACTTCTTTCATTAATATCATTATCAATTTCTTCATACAACTTACTTAATTTAATATCTAATGATTTATTTTTTAAATAAAAAGGTCTTGAAGAATAAAATGATCCATTAATTATATCAGTTTCTAATACAAATGGAGAAGTGAACGAAAATTCATTAATCAGAAATGTAATTTTATTGTCCTTAACAATAGTAGAATCAACTATTATTGTAGAATAGTAATCTTTATTCAAATATGGTTTTAAATAAATCATAGAACCATTCTCAATACTATCTATCTTAAAATTTAATGTTATTTTTTGTGCTTTCGCGAAACTAATTATGATTGTAAATAATAAAGTTAAATATATCTTCATTTATATTTTTAATGTAAATATATTATATAAGGAAATGTTTACATTAATTTTTTTTAAAAATTATATTTATTTTGATAATTGCTTCGCACCGCACTTTTTCGCTATTGCAAATTTATCTGTAATAATAAATGAATAAAAATATTAAAACATTTATAACATGAAAAAACTCATCTTTGTGAGATGAGTTTTTTATATAATTCTATTTTAAATAGCATTTATTTTTTGTTTGCATACAATACAGGATTTAAATCCTCATCGTTATACATTTTCATTTGTTTATACACTTTCATGTATTTATTACCAGCTTCAAAATCAGCTAACAATTCTTCTATTGCAATCGATAAATCTTGATGTTGTTGATTTAATATATCTAATTTTGCTTGACATGCCGCTTGGTGTTCTGCAGTAGCATCTTCTCTTTCTACTTCTTGTTTCATGTGGAACACTTTTAATGATAAAATAGAGAAACGGTCTACAGCCCAAGCAGGAGATTCTGTATTATATGTAGCATTGTCTTTTACTTGAACATTAGAATATTGTTGTAAAAACCAGCTGTCCACATATTCTACCATATCTGTACGTTCTTGGTTTGATTTATCTATCCAACGTTTTAGACTTAATGCTTCTACAGGATCAATTTGTGGATCACGAATAATATCTTCTAAATGCCACTGAACTGTATCAATCCAGTTTTTTTTGTATAATAAATGAGCAATTAAATCATCCTCACTATATGGATTTTCTATTTGACGATTCACATCATCATATTTGTGATAATCGTTGATACTTTGATTAAAAATTGACCAAGCTTTGTCTGTAAATTTCATCTTTGATGTTTATTTTATATAATAAAAGCATTGTAATTAAACCAAAAAATTTAAATACAATGCTTTTTTATTTAATTAAAAATATTTTTTTTAATTATCCTTTTTCTCAGAAGTATTCTCTTCTGGTTTGTTATCTTCGCGAGTTGCTTTCTTAAATTCATTTAATCCAGAACCTAATCCACGCATTAATTCAGGAATCTTTTTACCCCCAAATAATAGTAAAACAAATAATAATATTACTATCCACTCTTTACCTCCTAATCCCATACTGAATTGATTTTAATACAAATATATAAATTATTTATTACATTCCTGCAACCCAAAGTGCAGGATTTTGTTTTGTTGTTCCGCTCCAAACTTGGAAATTCATTATCGTTTCTCCGTCTGCACTTGTATACACAGTTCCTAGAGACTGCCCTCTTTTTACAACATCATCTTTAGAAACTTCTACATTTGATAGATTTGTATAAACTGAGTAATAAGAACCATGTCTTACTAATACAGCCTTATTACCTCCTTGAATTACAATAACACCTTGAACCGTTCCTTCATAAACAGCACGAGCATGGGCTCCTTTATAAGTAGAAATATCTACACCACTGTTTACAGTTGTAATATTAGATAAAATTGGATGAGAATTTGATCCAAATTGACTTACTACAGTTCCACGATCTACAGGCCAAGGTAATCGACCTCGATTTGCTGAAAATTCTCCTGAAATCCCTTCAGAATCTGGACGTTCAGCAAAAGTTTGAGACGGTTTTACAGCATCAACTTTCACAACTCTTTCCTTTTCAGGAACTTTAGTTACAACTTTCTGTTCCGCTTCTATTTTAGCTCTTCTTTCCGCTTCTGCTTTAGCAGCTGCTATTTTTTTAGCATCTTCTTCTTTTTTTGCTTTAAGTCTAGCATCTTCTTCTGCTTTTCTTTGTGCAATAATTCGTTGTCTTTCTGCTTCTGCTTCGCGTTCTAATTGCTCAAACTTAGCTATCTCAGTTTTTGCTGTTGTAACAAAACTACCATTTGGATTTTTAGCTAAATAAGTTTGATAAGCTTGTTTTGTATGAGTAGAACGTGCAACATTCCATGCTTTTGCATCATTTTCTATTCTTACAATTGCTGATCTAGCAGACTTAGCATAATCACCCTTAGGATTTGTTCTTAGATAATCATTATATGCAGCAATAGTATTTCCTCTCTTAGCTTCATTCCAATCTTTAAGATCTTTTTCAGCTCTAATTTTAGCTTGACGAATTTCTTCTTCAATTATTGCTTTAATTTGAGAATCTATTTGACGTTGCTGAGCTTCTTTTTTATTAATTTCAGCAACAATAACACCTTCATTTTTACGGAATTCTTCTACAGCTTGTTCTTTTACGCCTTTTTCTTTTTGAAGGTTTTGACTGAATTGAGTTTGCTGAGATAAGACTTTTACCTTTTCGTCTTTAGCTCTTTCCTTTTGTTCTCTTTTCGCTTTAATATCTGTTTGCTTATCAATAATATCATTTGCTTGACCTAATTGAAAAGCAGAGTATTTTTCTAAATATTTTATACGACGATATGCTTCTCCTAAACTTTTAGAAGATAGCACAAAAAGAAGTTTATTTTCTACAGATTTATTTTTGTATGCTCTTATTAAAACTTGTTGATAATCTTTTTTAAGAACAACTAATTCTCTTGAAAGTTTATTTATCTCTAACTGAGTTAAATAAATTTCATCTTCAATAAAACGTTTTTCTTTCGTTAAGTTGTTGACTAATTTTGTTTGAACTTGTATCTTTTTCGTTAAGTTCTGAACATATTCTACATTTAACTTAGAATTTTTCTTATTTACTTCTAGCTGTTTGTTTAAAGTAATTATTTCTTTTTTAAGTTGTGCATTTTGTTTTTGTAAGTTCGCTTTATTGTAAGGAACTTGTGCAAACATTGATATAGACAACGTTAAAAGTACAGTTGATAAAACAAACCTCATTATTTTATATCTTTTTTCTTATACCCTGCTGGAATTGAGTATGGTGTATTCATTTCTTGAAATGTAAAACTATTATATTCCAAGTCGATTTGACGCGTTTTTTTATCTTTTATAATAATTTTAACATTTTTTGGAAATTCTTCATCTCCTGCTTTTACCCAATTACTATAATTAATATCAACCTCCATTTTTCTTTTAGGATCTTTTAAATGCGCTTCAACTAATCGAAATCCATTATCAAAAATATATGTCTGAATATATTCTCCTTCTTGTGGAGTTGTTTGAATAACTTGATTATTATTGTTAACAATTGTATACTGATTATTAGCAAAACTTGCTGTGAAATCTTTAGAATTAAGGTCAACAAAGACTTTTCCTAATAATAAATTTTGTAATTTTTGATAATCTATAAAATCTACCTTTAATAACTTATTTGCTAAAGAAAAATCACCTTCATAATATGTTCCACCTAATTTTTCGAACGCAGAAAATCCATTAGGTGTAATTAAAGCTCTTGCTCCTGTAATTCCAAATTTTGTTGCATTAACCCATATTTTTTGTCCATTTTTAACAACAATTGTAGCATTAATATCACTTGATAAATCTTCTATATTTGCTGTCAACTTAGATTTAATTATCAAGTCTTTAAAAGAAGATTTTTTGTTTAAGGTCTGCTGAATTATTTTTGATGATGCAGAAAGTATTTCGGCATCTTTATCATCAACTTTTGTTACTTTTTGAGTGTTACAAGCTACTGTTAACACGGCTATACAAAAAATATAGGTTAATTTCTTTATCATAATTTTTATGCTTCGTGCGACTTGAAGTCCAATTCAGAATAGTCTCCTAAACTAATACTACGTGATACTCCGTAATATTTAGCATGATTACCAATCATTGTATCTGTTAAATTTGCATTACAGATTTTTGAATTTTCTTGAATTAAACTATTATTTATATTTGAGTTTTCAACAATTGTTCCGTTTCCTAAAGAAACAAATGGTCCAATTTTAGAATTTTTTATTACGACATTTTCACCAATAAAACATGGTTCTATAATCAATGAATTATCAACTTTTGCTGAATTAGGTATTGTTTGAAATTCCTCTTTATCAAGATTAAGAACTCTTGTATTTGTATCAACTGTTACAGCTTTGTTTCCACAATCCATCCACTCATCAACCTTACCTAAAGTAAATTTATCACCAGCAGCACGCATATTTTCTAACGCATCCGTTAATTGATATTCACCACCTTTTTGAATATCGTTTTCTAATAAATATTCAATTTCTTTGTATAATTTTTGTCCATCACGGAAAAAATAAATTCCAATAATAGCTAAATCAGAAACAAATTCTTTTGGTTTTTCAACAAAATCAGAAATAACATTATTCTCATCTAATTTAACAACTCCAAAAGCTGAAGGATTATCTACTTGTTTTACCCAAACAACTCCATCAGATTCCATATCTAATTTAAAATCTGCACGAAATAATGTATCCGCATAAGCAACAACTACTGGACCTTCCAAAGCTTCTTTTGCCATCCAAATAGAATGTGCAGTACCAAGAGGTTCTAATTGATGACAAATAGTTCCTTTAGCTCCTAATTTTTCTGCAATGGCAATTAAATCAGCTTCTACCTCAGCTCCAAAATCTCCAATTACAAATGCTATTTCGTCAATTGGTTCTGAACTTACTTTTGCTATATCTTCTACCAAACGATGAACTATAGGTTTTCCAGCAATAGGAATTAATGGTTTTGGTGTAGTTAACGTATGTGGGCGTAAACGTGATCCACGTCCTGCCATTGGAATAATTATTTTCATTTTTTTATATTGTAAATCAAGGATTTTAGTTTTTTCCAGTACTCCCGAAACCTCCTGCTCCTCGTTCAGTTTCATTTAAATTATCAGCTTCTTGCCATTCAATTGTTTCATGTTTTGCTATAACTAATTGAGCAATACGTTCACCATCATTAATTGTAAAAGGTTCATTAGAAACATTTGCTAAAATAACTCCTATTTCACCTCTGTAATCTGCATCAATTGTTCCTGGTGAATTAAGACAAGTTAAACCATGTTTAAGAGCCATTCCACTTCTTGGACGAACTTGCGCTTCATATCCTGCTGGTAACTCAATACTAAGTCCTGTTGGAATTAATTTTCTTTCTAAAGGTTTCAACTCAATTGGAGCATCAATATTAGCTGTTAAATCCATTCCAGCTGATAATGATGTTTTATATTCTGGTAATGCGTGTTTCGAAGTATTTATAACTTTTACTTTCATTATTTTATTTTCTTAATTTTTTTAATGTATTACGTTCTACAAATGCAATAAAAATAGTATAAATTATTAATAAACAATTTCCTATAATTAAATTAGAATTGAATAGATAATAATTAGAACACCCAAAAGCTATTGCAATAAGCATATAAAGTACTATTTTATTTACTTTGTATGGAATTGGATATACTTTCTGTCCCCAAATGTACGAAATCACCATCATTACACCATACGCCAACAAAGTTGTCCATGCAGAAACCATAAATCCATATTTAGGTAACAACAAAACATTTAAAATTATTGTGATTGCTCCTCCTGTTAATGAAATTATCGTACCAATATTTGTTCTATCAGTAACTTTATACCATGTAGAAAGATTATAATATATCCCGAAAAATAGGTTTGCTATTAAAATAATTGGAACTATATCTAATGCAATCCAGTATGATGAATCTGGAATAAATATTTTCTTAACCCAATTAATATTTGCTAAAATACCTAAAATAACAATATTACATATAATACTAAAAAAGAATAAAATATTTGCATATGTCTGCTTTGCATCACCTTTTTTGGCTACTTTAAAAAAGAAAGGTTCTATTCCCATTCTATAAGCTGTAACAAAAAGTGTCATCAATGCAGCTAATTTATAACAAGCCGAATATGATCCTGCATCTGCTGGATCAATTAATTTTCGTTGAACTAACTTATCAAAATTTTCATTTAAAATAAATCCTAGACCTGCAATCATAATTGGATAGCCATATAAAAACATTTTTTTAAATAATGCTCTATCAAACTTAAACTGTACATGACGAATTACTCCAAATAATAATATCATTCCTAAAATACTAGCTGTTAAGTTTGCTACAAAAGGATAAGATATTGTATTATCTAAACCTAAATCTGCTAAAAAATCTCTAGAAACATAATATAATAAAACTAGTGTAAAAACTGCTTGAAAAACATTTTGGAAAACTTTTATAGCTGAATAAAGAATTGGTCGTCCTTTGAAACGTAAAACAGCATATGGTATAATACAAATTGTATCGAAAAAAGCTATCCAGCCGAACCACAACAAATATTCTGGATGACTACTATAGTTCGAATATTCTGCAAGTGGTTGTAAAAAAGTATATAATAAAATTAACATTACAGAAGATGTCATTACCATAAACCAAAAAGAAGTATTAAGAACTTTTTGATATAAACCTTCTTCTGGCGCGTACCTAAAAAATGCTGTCTCGAATCCAAAAGTTAAAATAACATTTAGAAAGGATGCAGCAGCATATAGTTGTGAAAACATTGCAAAATCTGTATTTGCAGATTGTTTAATAATAAAATAATTCAATAATAGAATAATCAATCGAGGTAAGATTGATCCTATCCCATAAATAATTGTTTCGCTAAATAACTTTTTATACAATGTCGTTAAATTTTTTACAAAATTGAACTTCTTTTCTTTAAATACAAAATACCTAAGCTACAAATTAATTAACTTTGTTTCAACATTAAATTATAAACTAATGGATTTATCTAATAAAAGAGTTGGATTAATTGGTAATGGTAGTTGGGCAACTGCAATTGCGAAAATGCTGAGTGAAAACCTAGAAACATTCAACTGGTGGGTAAAAGATGAATATGCAAAAGGTTATTTAGAGCGTCATAAACATAATCCTAATTACTTAACGGATGTTGAATTTAAAACAGAAAAATTAAATATTTCTACAGATATTAATGAAGTTGTTACGAATTCTGATATTATTTTCCTTGTAGTGCCTTCAATTTATGTTGCAAATTGTTTAAGTAAACTAACTGTTTCTTTAGAAGATAAATTTGTTGTTACATCAATTAAAGGAATAATTCCAGACCATTATAAACTAGTTGGACAATATCTTTTTGATGAATTTGGACTAAAAGAAAATCAATTGGGAGTTGTAAGTGGACCTTGCCATGCAGAAGAAGTTGCTTTAGAGCGTTTATCTTACCTAACAATTGCTGCTGAAAATGAAAATAATGCACAAATTGTTGCCGATTTTCTTTCTTGTGACTTTATTAAGACAAAATTATCGAAAGATATCTACGGAACTGAATTTGGTGCTGTTCTGAAAAATATTTATGCTATTGCAGCAGGAATTGCACATGGTTTAGGATACGGAGATAATTTCCAGGCTGTATTAATGAGTAATGCTATTCGTGAAATGAATCATATCTTAAAAACAGTAAGTCCAATGAATCGACAAATTAATGATTCTGCTTATTTAGGAGATTTATTAGTTACTGGATATTCTTTTTTCTCTAGAAATAGAATGTTTGGTAATATGATTGGTAAAGGATATACTGTAAAATCTGCAATTCTTGAGATGAACATGGTTGCTGAAGGTTATTATGCTACAAAAGGTATTTCGATTTTAAATGAAAAATATTCTATTGATGCTCCAATTATAAATGCAGTTCATAAAATTCTTTATGAAGAAAAGAATGCTGCAAAAACAATTCAAAAATTGTCAAAGAAATTAGATTAAAAAAAATGATTAAGCAAGATTTTATATCAAAATATATACAAGAATTAGCTAAAACATTAGCTAAAATATTATCTCTAGAATTAGGAAATGCTGATGATGGATTTTTAATTATTTTCAATCAAATGTTACAATCTTATTACAAAATAGATGATAATCATTTAAATATTTTACTTGAAGAAAATCAAGAAAGAGATCAGTTTTTATTATCTGATGAATTAAAAAAGAAAAACTTATTAACTTTTATGAAAGCGATTCGTGTTTATCTTAATCAAGGGAATAAAGAAAAAGCGAAGGCTTCTTATTCTGTTTTAAAAAGAATTGAAAGTATAAATACAGGTATTTTCCAATTCCCTACAGAAGAAGATACTTTAATTGCTAACGAAAGAAAAGTTATTGAAGAAAAAATGAATAATATTTAAAAAATATCAATTTATTTTTTTTGATTTATCTTTATCAAATAATCCTTTATAACCACATGATATGAAAAAACTTATTTATTTAACATTATTAATTATATCAACATTTGCCTTAACTTCTTGTTCTAATAATGATGATGGAGGAAATAATCAAAATGTCCCTAATAGTGGAATTATAAATTATAGAGGATATAGTCTTCCTATTTATTATATCACTGTTGAAGATTACAAACCATATGATAATGGAATTTCTTATATCGTAGAATTATCTACAAATCCAGTAAATTACAATGGAAAAAATTCTGGAGCTTATATGTATTTAGAAATTTATCAATCTAATAGTTTAAGTTTTAGTGGTCAATACACAACAAGTTCTGCTAATCAATATACAAGATCATTGGATTTAATTGAATTTCACGTTGATCCATTATTACAAAATGGAATTCCTGTAGAAGGGCAATCTACTTTAGAAGTTTATAATGATTATTTTTCTTCGGGTTCTATTCTTTTAAATAATTATCAAAATGATATATTGTATACAAATTTTGAAATGATTGATCAAGATGGATATCGACTAACTGGAAATTATGAAGGTGTTTTTGATTATATTCAGAATTATAATGCTAAGAATGCTAAGTCAAATCCTACGCTTAGAAAAATGGTTGAAGATCGTAAAAAATCTAAAGGAGAATTAAGACAATTACGTGCTGAAAGATTAAAACAATAATTTTATATAAAATTCAAACAAAAAATTGCTTCAAAAAATATTTTTTGAAGCAATTTTTTGTTTTTGCAATAGTGATTGAAGTGGAAATCCTTTTTTTGATTGGTCTTGTATTTCGACTTCGCTCAATCACCTAGTTTAAATGCAAGACCAATCTAAAAGATTGCAACGAAAAGCACGGCCCGAAGGGATTGCCCAATAAAAAAGTTATTTTAGTTGCATTCTTTTCTTGGCTTCATCTAACCATGGTTGATAAGTACAATGTTTTAGGATTGCTTCGTAAATTGCTTTACTGTTGGGATCTTTTGCATCTAGTTCATAAATCAATGAATTTAAAAATCCATTTTTTATACTTGAACTTTTAATATTATCTAAGAGTGCTTCTGCAGAAAACCCTTCATATAATTTTTCTTGTAAATTATTTAACACCAAACTTCTATAACTTTGAAAAGTTCTAAAATCTTCATCATTATCTAAATCAATTTTATCTAATTCAGTTAAAAAATTAATTGGTAATTGAGTTGATTCTGGGTGAAAATAAGAATATGAATCTTTATAACTATATAACAAATTAATATAATCATAATTTAAATTCTTTCTCTCTTTACCAATAAAGATTGGGTTCACATCAGACTTTTCTAATTCTTGAATTATTTTTTTATGAAAAACGGTTATTTTCGTTCTAAAATCTTGAGGATTCAATTGAAATAACTCTGTATTATCTGCTAAAAAATTATCGGTCTCAAAATCTTTTTTAATCAAATAGTTATTCCTTTTATTTCCTTTACCTGTAAAAGAAAAATTAGTATCTATTTTATTTAAGTCAACATTTAGAACTAAACTATCTTCTGGTACAAGATAAACTGTATACTCATCTCTATCTATAGAAAGTATTTTATATCCCTCGTCTACTAATCTAACTGTATCAGAAAAATTTCCATCAAAATCTAATGCAAATGCTTTTTCTCTATTATTCAATAATAAATAAATACTATCTGTTTCTGCATTTGCTATTCTTCCACTAAAATAAAGAATATTTTGATCTTTATTCTTCGTAATACAACTATAATTAACCAATAAAATTAGTAAAAAACATTTCCAATAAGATGTCATTTTTCCTCTTCTCACAATACTAAACAAAAGTATATAATTATTCTTCTTGTTGATGTATTTCGAAGTAAGAATCTATCTTAAAATTTTCTGGTTTATTTGCAGCTGCTACGGCTAGTTCATCTGCTCTTTCATTCCAATGATGACCTGCATGTCCTTTTATCCACTGAAATTTGACATTATGTATTTTATATACTTCTAAAAATCGTTGCCATAAATCTGGATTCTTTTTTCCTTTAAATCCTTTTTTTTGCCAACCAAAAACCCAACGTTTTTCTACAGAATCCACAACATATTTAGAATCTGTTACAATTGTGATCTCTGTATTTGTAAATTTTAAGGTTTCTAAAGCTGTAATAACAGCTAACAATTCCATTCGATTATTAGTTGTTAAACGAAAGCCTTGAGAGATTTCTTTTTTTATTTTTTTCTCAGTTTCTAATAAAATACAACCAAAACCTCCTGGTCCAGGGTTTCCTAATGAAGAACCATCTGTATAAGCTACAATTGCCATAAGTTTTTAAGGTTTATAATTCAACATTCCATCAATTGTTTGCTTAGCAACAAAATGATAATTTGGACGAGCTGATTTGTAAATATCATTAGCTAAATCAAATTGTTTAGATTCTTTTAGAGCCAAATACAATGGTTCTAAAAATTTACGACGACCAACATTTACCAAAAATTCTTTTGCATTTTTATTGACCTTATCATAATGTAATAGAAATGCTTTCTCGAACCAAGCACATTCTATTTCAGGATTTTTAGAATCTGTAAAATCATAAATTTCATCTAAATAAGCTAAATCTTCTTTTGTATTTTTATCTACATCAATTTGACGAATATAATGCAACCATTCATTCGTAGATTTTGTAGAAATAGCTATTTTCTCAGGACTGACTTTATTTCTGCTATTCTTAATATCTTGTTGTAATTGATTTTCTGCTAAATCAAATAATTTTGAAGTAGGTTTTTGTACTCCTTTTGGCCAACCAGTAGTATAAATCCATTCTTGCACAAAACTATCATCATTATTTGTTAAGTTTTGTTTTAAATAATCTATAAATTTTTCTGTTGTCATTGTTTGGAAAGCATGTGAAGAAAAATAATTATTCAAGAATATATCAAATTTTTCTCTTCCATATTTATCCTCTAACATCTTCAGGAATAAATATCCTTTATCATAAGGTACATCAGAAAAAGCATCATCAGGATTTTTACCTTTCATGTTAACTTTTAGAGATGTATATTCTTTTGGAATATTTCGCATTGATGTTTCAAGATCCTGGAAACCAATTACAGAAATCATATCAGCATAATCTTTACCTTCTAACTCTTCCATAATACGGCGCTCAAAATAAACGGTGAATCCTTCATTTATCCAAAAATCATCCCATGTAGAATTTGTAACTAGATTTCCAGACCAAGAATGTGCTAATTCGTGAGCAACTAAATTAGTCATTGATCTATCTCCAACAATAGCTGTTGGAGTTGCAAATGTAAGACGTGGATTTTCCATCCCTCCAAATGGGAAAGAAGGAGGAAGAACTAAAACATCAAACTGTTCCCAAGGATATTTTCCGTATAATTTTTCTGCTGTTGTAACCATTTTTCCCATATCTGCAAATTCCCAAACTGCATCTTTAAGCAAATTTGGTTCAGCATAAATTCCTGTTCTATTGTCTATAGCTTGGTAATTTACATCTCCTACAGCTAAAGCAACTAAATAAGGTGCTATTGGCTGTGGCATTTTAAATGTATAAATACCATCTTTTGATTTTTCTTTTGGATTAATGGCACTCATTAATGCCATAAGATCTTTCGGTGTTTTTATTTTTGCATCATAAGTAATACGAACACTTGGTGTATCCTGAATTGGAATCCAAGAACGAGTAAGAATTGCTTGCCCTTGTGATAATAAAAAAGGTTGTTTTTTATCATGAGTTTGCTCTGGGCTTAACCATTGTAATGCATTTGCATCTGATGTTGTTTTATAATAAACTGTAACAACTGTATCTTTTGGAGTTATATCAATTTCTAATGCACGTCCTTTTACAGCATCTCTGTTACCTAACTTAAACGTTGTTTTTTTATTGTTGGCTAATAAAACAGAATCAATTGTTAATTCTTCTGTATCAAGAATAATTTTTTTTGAATTATTATTTTTGAATTGGTAAGATGCTGATCCTTTTATTTGATGAGTTTTAAAATCAGTTTCTATATCTAAACTCAAATGCTTAATACGTGCTTTATCTAAATCAGCAAATGTTTGATTATCTTTTGCTTCTTGTAAACCTTTTATTGTAGATGTAGTTTGTTTATTGCAACTAGCGGCAATTAATGCAGTTCCTAATGCGATATAAACTAATTTTTGCATTGCTGTAAATCTTTTAAAATTGTGTTGAAAGCTGCCTCTTTTAAAGCTTCTCTGTCTTTATTAATTTCTAAATTATCGGTTTCGAAAATAGTTAATAAACGTACTTTTATTTTTCCAGGATAACCTCTAAACCAATTAAACGGAAACATCTTATTTAAACCATCTATAGCAATTACAGCCAAAGGTGTTTTCGTTTCTATTGCAATATTAAAAGCTCCGTTTTTGAATGGATCTAAGTAAATTTCAAATTCTTTTTGATTGGTTACACCTCCTTCAGGAAAGATAAAAATACTTCTATTTTCTTTTAATTTCTTAATTGATTCTGGATATACATTCGCTTTACTACGCGCACTTGTACGATCTACGGGAATACAAAATCGTTCGAAAATTTTTCCAAAGATAGGTATTTTAAGCAATTCTGCTTTACCTACAAAAGCTATCGGATGATCTTTTAGAATCGTGAACATTAACATAATATCCATCACAGAACTATGATTAGCAATAAATACATAGTTTCTATTAGGATTTAAAGCGACATACTCTTTATAATCAACTGTAAATCCTGTACCATATAATAAGAATTTTCCCCAAAATCGGACTAATGGATATATATATGGGAAGGTTTTATCAAAATAAGATAATGGTAATACAATAAAAACTCCTATTACTAAAACATAGGTTAATGATAAAATAATCATCCAAATTCTCCATAATAGAACAAAAAAACCTTTGATGTATTTCATGAAATTTTCACTAATCAATTCATCAAAGATAAAACACTTAACTATTTTATAAACTATAATTATTAATATCCCTAAATAATATAAACTATTTGATTAGATAATTTAATTATAGAATAAGATTGAAATGCTTAAATTTGTTAAGGAAAAATTACAAAAAAATGGCTTTAAACACAATAAATCCAACAAAAACAAAAGCTTGGAATAAATTAGAAACGCATTTTTCTATTATAGAAAAATTAACAATAAAAGAATTATTTGAACAAAACACGAAACGTTTTGAAGGCTTTTCTATTCAATATCCTTCTTTGTTAGTAGATTATTCTAAAAATAGAATAAATGCTGAAACAATTCAATTATTAGTTGATTTAGCAAAAGAAATGGATGTTGATGGTGCAATTCAACAAATGTTTAATGGAGAAAAAATAAATCAAACTGAGCAAAGAGCTGTTTTACATACTGCCCTTAGAAATCGTTCTAATGAAGAAGTTTTGGTTGATGGCAAAGATGTAATGCCACAGATAAATGAAGTATTAGAACAGATGAAGACTTTCTCAGAAAAAGTAATTTCTGGAGAATGGAAAGGTTTTTCTGGAAAAGAAATTACTGATGTTGTTAACATCGGAATTGGGGGATCTGATCTTGGTCCAGTGATGGTTACTGAAGCTTTAAAACATTATAAAACTCGTTTAAATGTTCATTTTGTATCAAATATTGATGGAACTCATTTAGCAGAAACTTTCAAAACTATTAATCCTGAAACTACATTATTTATTGTAGCTTCTAAAACATTTACTACACAAGAAACAATGACCAATGCTTTTTCTGCAAAAGAATGGTTTTTAAATTCTGATGCTAAAGAAGAGGATGTTGCTAAACACTTTGTGGCTTTATCTACAAATGCTGATGGTGTTTCAAAATTTGGAATTGATACTGCTAACATGTTTCAATTTTGGGATTGGGTTGGTGGCCGATATTCATTATGGAGTGCTATTGGTTTAAGTATTTGTTTGGCTGTTGGTTTTGATAAATTTGAAGAATTACTAGAAGGAGCTCATGAAATGGATGTCCATTTCAAAACAGAAACATTAGATCAAAATATTCCTGTTATTTTGGCTTTATTAGGAATTTGGTACAATAATTTCTTTGGAGCTGATTCTTATGCATTATTACCATACGAACAATATTTATCTCGCTTTGCTGCATATTTTCAACAAGGAGATATGGAAAGTAATGGTAAATACGTTGGCAGAAACAGAGAAAAAGTTAATTACGAAACTGGACCTATTATTTGGGGAGAACCAGGTACAAATGGACAACATGCTTTTTATCAATTAATCCATCAAGGAACAAAATTAATTCCTGCTGATTTTATTGCTGGAGCTAATTCATTAAATAAATTAGGAGATCATCATGCAAAATTATTGTCTAACTTTTTTGCCCAAACAGAAGCTTTAGCTTTTGGAAAAGATGAAGCAACTGTTGTTGATGAACTAAAAAAATCTGGAAAATCTCAAGAGGAAATTGATTATTTAACTGCTTTCAAAATTTTTGAAGGGAATAGACCTACAAATTCAATTTTGTATGATGTATTAACTCCTAAAGTACTTGGTAACTTAATTGCAATGTACGAACACAAAATTTTTGTACAAGGAGTTATCTGGAATATATTCTCTTTTGATCAATGGGGAGTTGAATTAGGTAAACAATTAGCTAATGTAATTTTACCAGAATTAGAAAATGATGAAACTATTACAAGTCATGATTCTTCTACTAATGGTTTAATCAATACTTATAAATACTGGAGAAAATAATTATATTCATAGAATCCGAAAAAGTAAAACCTTATTCGGATTTTTTTTATCTCTTATTCTCCTAAAGAGGAATTAAATTATTAGTGAAAATGATAAAATAAAAAAAGCCGAAGATTAATCTTCGGCTTTTTTATTTTATCTAATTAAATGATATAATTTATAAATTATAATCCTAATTCTTTTTTAACATCGTTTAATAAGTCATACCCTCCAGCTTTGTAAACTAATACACCAGCAGGTAAAACATATTTTACACCTTTTTTAGCAGCAGCAGAACTAATTGCATCAGATACTCTTTTCTCGATAGGATCCATTAATGCTTTTTCTTTAGCTTGTACTTCTTCTTGAGCAGCTTTAGCGTAAGTTTCATACTTTTGTTGCATTTGTTGCTCTTTTTCTTGATATTTATTAGCAGCAATTAATTTTTGTTGCTCTTCTTGAGATTTACCAGCTAAATCTTTTTGAGCAGTTTCCATAAATGTTTTGTAATCTGCTTGTAATTTAGCAATAGCATCTTGGTGTTTTTTTCCTAAAATTTCTAATTCACCTTCAGCTTTTTTATATGCAGGCATTGATTCTATTACTGCTTGAGTATCGATGTAAGCAATTTCTTGAGCATAAGTTAAAACGCTTCCGAAAATCATCATTGCCAATACTGTTATCAATCTAATTTGTTTCATTTCTAGTCTAATTTGAATTTTAATATTTATTATCTTCTTTTATTATTTGTGCTTTTTTTATTATTTGATTTCGACTCACTTTTTTTCAAATCTGGTCTAAGTTCTTGTAATACTTCTCTACTTATATCAAATTTTGGATCAGTATAAATCATTATCAAATCACTTCCTTTATCAAATACAAAACTATAACCTCTTTTGTCAGCTACTGCTTTTGTTGCGTTATAAATTTGATCCTGTAAAGGCTTTACAACAGATCTCCTTAAATTTATTAAATCTCCATTAGGTCCATATCTTTTATCTTGTAAAGATTTTATAGACTTAGCTTCATCAAATATCTTCTTTTCCTGCTCCTTCAACTGCTCTGGAGTTAAAAGAATTTTCTCTGCTTCGAATTCGGCTTGTAATTTAGCAAAATTTTCTTGTCTTTGCCCAATTTCTTTTTGCCAACTTTCTGTCTGAGATTTTAATTTACTCTGCGAAGATGTATATTCTGGCAAATTCTCTAATATGTATTGAGAATCTACATAACAAAATCTTTGTGCAAATGTAAAACTAGCAAATCCAAGAAATAAGATTATAAAGCTAGACCATTTTTTCATATTTTTATAAATTTAGGTTCTAAAATTATGCCAAAACTATCTGAAAACTATTTAACTAAAATTGTTGTCCAATGATAAAGTGAGTTTGCCATCCTGATTTTTGAGTCTCTCCAATACCTTTATCAAATCCATAACCAAAATCAAATCCTAACAATCCAAATGCTGGCATATATATACGTACACCTGCACCAGCAGAACGTTTCAACTCAAAAGGCTTAAATTCACTTGTATTATTCCATATATTTCCTCCTTCAGCAAAAGTAAGTGCATAAATTTTAGCTGTCTGACTCATTGTTATTGGATAACGTAATTCTAAAGAATATTTATTATATATAGTTCCTCCTCCTTCTGGTGTTAAATCGCCTGTTTGTCCTCCAGAATTTGTAGCATCTTGATAACCTCTTAATGCAATAATTTCTCGTCCATCAAAACGGTTTTGATTTAATCCTGTACCTCCAAGATAAAAACGTTCAAAAGGAATAGTACCTATTTTTCTATTATATGTTCCTAAAACCCCAAATTCACCTCCTGCTCTTAAAACTAACTTCCCGGCTAATTCTTTGTAAAAATATGCTTTAGCTTTGAATTTATAATATTCTAACCATTTAAATTTTTCTACATCTGATAAACCTGTATAATCCTTTTTATTCACTGCTGAATATGGAAATGTTGTTGTAAATGACAAGTTAATTTCAGATCCTGATTGTGGAAATATTGGATCTGGACCTGCAGAATTTCTTGTTAATCCTAATGTATAGTTTAAGTTATTTGATTGACCATTTTCATATTGTAAATTACCAACAGACATACTATAATTATCGAAATTATACAATTGATATGAAATTGTATTAGATAATCTAAAATAATCATCTGGCCATGTTAATAATTTTGTTAATCCAACAGAAGCACCTAAAATATTCAATTTAGCTTTTTCTCCATAGCTATCATTATAGCTATACTGTGAATTATATATAGAAGTAGATAAAGCAGTTGGCTTACGACCTCCAATCCATGGTTCAACAAAAGATAAGCTATAGTTTTTATATCCATTACCTGCCTGAGCTCTTAAAGATAATTGTTGTCCATCTCCCATAGGCACTGGTTTCCAAGCTTTTCTATTAAAAATATTTTTTATAGAAAAGTTACCAAATGTAAGTCCTAAAGTACCTATGAATGTTCCTGCTCCATATCCACCTTGTAATTCTACTTGTGATGATGATTTTGGAGCTACTTTCCATTCGATATCAACCGTATTATTCTCTTGATTTGGCTGAACATCAGGTACAATTTGTGTAGGCTCTAGGTATCCTAATGAGGCTAATTCCATCATTGTACGTTTGATGTCTGATTTAGAGAATAAATCACCTGGTTTTGTTCTTAACTCACGGTATAAAATATGATCATGAGCCTCAGTATTACCATTAATAGTAACTTTATTTAATGAAGCTTGAGTTCCTTCAAAAATCTTTATTTCTAAATCAATTGTATCATTCTTTACGCTCTTTTCAACAGGAATTGCTCTAGCGAATAAATACCCTCTATCCATGTATTGAGTAGAAATATCATCATCTTTATCAGATCCAGATATTTTTTTATTTATCCCTACTGCATCATAAGCATCACCTGTTTTATATGCGAAGAAACGTTGTAATTGATCAGAAGTATAAACAGAGTTTCCCGAAAAAGTTACATTACCTAAATAATAAGGTCTTCCTTCGTCTACTTTAATTTTTACTAATAATCTTTTATCGTTTATTTTTTTGATTTCATAAGAATCAACTTTAGCATCTCTAAAACCAACTGATTTATATTCTTCAACTAAATTTTTTAAATCATCCTGAAATTTTTCAGGAATCATTTTAGATGATTTGAATATATTAATTGAAGTACGCTTAGTATTTTTCAATCCTTTTTTACGTAAACGAGAAGAAGGCATATTTTTATTCCCTTCAAAAACTATATTTTGAATTTTTACACGCTCTCCCTTATCTACATTTAATATAATATTTTCTTCATCATCTTTACCAGCGACTTTTTCTCTTACAACATTAATTGTTGTATTAGGAAATCCTTTACCAGTATAATAATCTTTTATTTTATTATTTGTAGTGTTTATTAAACTCTGTGTAATCTTAACTCCTGGATTTAATTTATTTTGTTTAATTATATCTTCTCGTTGAGATTTTTTTACACCATTCATTTTTATTTCACCCAAACTAGGGACTGAAACTAAAGAAAGTTCTAAAGTTACTTCGTTACCTTCTATTTTATATACATATAAATCTATATCTGAAAAAATATTAGATCTCCATAACTTTTTTACAGCATTATTTACCTTTGTTCCTGGTAATTCTATATCTTCTCCAATTGCAAAACCTGCATAACGAATAATTTGATTTTTAGAATATTTTGTATCTCCTGTTACAACAATGTCTTTTAATTTATATGTTTTTGCATTACCGTAATCTAAGGTAAATTTATTCTGTTGAGTTGAATCAATGGGTGCTATAGAATCGTTTACTTGGGCATTTGCCATATAAGTACCAAGCATGCACATTGTCCAAAAAATTTTCTTCATAATCCTCTATTTCAGTTCGATTAGCTCGTTAATTGTTCACTTATTTTACCAAATCTACGTTCACGATTTTGATAATTTAAAATCGATTTGTAGAACTCTTCTTCATTAAAATCAGGCCATAATACATCTGTAAAATATAATTCAGCATACGCAATTTGCCACAGCAAAAAATTACTAATACGTGTTTCACCACTTGTTCTAATCATAAGATCTACCATTGGTAAATCATGTGTATATAAATTTTTATGAACTAATTCTTCATTAAAATCATCATCGGATATTTCACCGTTTTTATATTGCTTAGCAATAGTTTTTATAGCATATAATAACTCTTCTTTAGAGCCATAACTAAGTGCTAAAGTTAAAACACAACCTTCATTATGTTTTGTTAATTCCATTGCTTTTGTTAAATCTTTTTGGGCTTTACTTGGTAATTTAGAAAAATCTCCTATAACATTTAAACGAATTTCATTTTCATGTAAATCATTTATCTCATCTTTTATAGCTGAACTTAACAAAGTCATTAATACATTTACTTCTAATCTTGGTCTGTTCCAATTTTCTGATGAAAACGCATAAAGAGTAAGATATTTTATCCCTAATTTACGGCAAGATTCTATTGATGAGCGTACAGATCCTAAAGCACTTTTGTGTCCAAAAGTTCTTTCTTTTCCATTTTTCTTAGCCCATCTACCATTACCATCCATAATGATGGCAACATGATTTGGTAATTTTTCTTTGTTTATTTGTTCTAGCAAACTATTATTCATTCTATTTTTAATCGCAATAACAAGCAGGACGTCCGAAGCTATACGTTAACGTTATTCCAGATAATACATACCAATCCTTGTTGGATGTGTTACCCCAAACTCTTTTATTATATTCGTCCTTAGATAAATTTCC
The DNA here is from genome assembly GCF_032109125.1 of Chishuiella sp. NCBI lineage: Bacteria > Pseudomonadati > Bacteroidota > Flavobacteriia > Flavobacteriales > Weeksellaceae > Chishuiella > Chishuiella sp. The sequence continues at coordinate 249,405 of NZ_DAMCLZ010000003.1, read as the reverse complement.
ATCATTGATGCCTTTAATAAAATTATCTGAGAACTTACCTACATTATAATCTATATAATCAACATTCGTGTAACGAAATCCTGTTTCAAAACCTAATATCCAATTATAATTGAATTTTATCTTATATCCTATACCAAAAGGAATTGACAAATTTGTTTTGTATTTACCTTTCTCAGTAATAACATTTGTTGCTGCATCGTAGTCATAATTTTTTTCTTTTGCAGAAAATGCTCCTAAGCCAAAAAATATATATGGTGAATTAGCATTTTGTACATCATCATTTATATTAAAAAAATTATACTCAAAAACAACAGAACCTTCTACAATATTATTACGAAAACTTTTTTTTCTATCTTGTTTATATAGCTCATTTGAATGTCCATCATCTGCACCTACCCTAGAGTAAGATAAATTTGCTCTGAATCCCATTTGAGGATTAATATTAAAACGATATAAACCTCCTATTGAAATAGGTAGAAAAAAATCTGTTTTTCCTGTTCTTACCGGAAATGGATTAAAATAATTTCCTTTTCCAACATCTCCTATAACATTAGCTCCTCCAGCAAAAATTCCAATTTCATGTCGTTGTGCAAAGATTAATTGTGACATAAACATTGTAAAAACAAACAAAAATATTTTCCTCATGTGTTCTGTTATTTTTTTTGATTTTTGCTATTTTTATTCATAAAATTCGAACAAATATAAACAAAAGTCTATTCAACATAACTGATTTAACAAAAATTAAGAAGTTTTATTGTAAAAATTAATTTCTTTTATCCGAACCCCAAAGCATTTTTTCTCTTAAAGTCGTAAAATAAGTAGCATCAACAGCTTCAACAATTAAAATTTTAAAATCTGCTTTTTCAATTGTTAATTCAACATCTGTAGATAAAGGAAAATTACGAGAATCTAGTGATAAGAAATATTCTTCTGCTCTACTTCGTATTTTTAAATTAATTTTTTCATTTTCTGATACAATTAGAGGACGCACATTCAGATTATGTGGAGCAACTGGTGTTATTATAAAATTCTGATTGGACGGATGTACTATGGGTCCTCCACAGCTTAATGAATAACCAGTAGATCCTGTTGGAGTAGAAATAATTAGACCATCTGACCAAAATGAATTTAAAAATTCTTTATTCAAGTAAGCGTCAACTGTTATCATACTCGTTGTTTCTCTACGAACAACAGTCACTTCGTTTATTGCAAAATTATTTTCTATTTCAACTCCATCACTTCTTTTAACTGTTAATAGTGTTCTAGGAATAATATTATATTCATCATTAAAGAAACTATCCATTTGCTCCATTAAAACATTTTTATTGATAGTTGCCAAAAATCCCAATCGCCCAGTATTTACTCCGATAATAGGTATATTTGAATCTTTCACAAATGTTGTTGCAGACAATATTGTTCCATCTCCACCAAAACTAAATAAAAACTTTATTGACTTATCTAAGTCTTCATAAGAAGAGAAAGTTTCTACTGAAGATAAATTTAACTCCGTAGAATCTTTTAAAATTTCTAAAAATTTTTCTTCAACACAATAAGATATATTATTTTCTGCTAAATAATTTAAAAGTATGGGAATAATATCCGTTAAAGATGTACTTGTTTTTTGACCGAAAAGTGCAATTTTTGTCATTAGGTATTCATATATTTTAGCAATTGTTCATAACGACTATGAAGCAACTCTTGCTTTTCATCATTATAAAACTTCTGAATTACTTGGTATCCGTATCGTTCAAATGTTTCACCAATTGTTAATAGATTTGACGAACTAAATTTCAATAGAACATAAACACTATCCTCTTTATTTCCTACAATCATCATTCCTAATATTTTACCATTGTTACTCTCTATTATATTTGAAATAGATGTCATAGATAAATCTTTTTCTGTTATAGAAACTAGCATTGATATACCTTGAGATGAAACAAAAGGAAAATTAGCAAATATCTTTATAATGTCACTCTCAGTGATTATTCCTAGATATTTTGATTGTTCATTTATTATAGGAAGAATATTTGTTTGATTTGTATACATCATTTGAATAGCCTCAAGAAGTGTACTAGACTCTGAAAGAAAAAAGTTTTCTACATAAGATGAATAATCTACTTCAGCTTTATCTTCCAAAGATAATTCTATTAAATCTTCTTCTGATATATTCCCAACGAAATGTAAACCATTAAATAAAGGGATATGATTCAATTTATTCTCTTCTATTACTTCTAAAAGTTGATTAGGTGAATAATTGATTTTTCCTGGCTTAATATCATTTGATAAATATTCAGTTATATACATACCGCAAATTTATAATTTTAAAATTGTATTTATTACTATTAAGAATTCTTTTAAAGAAATTTTAATATTTAACAACAATACAACTCTATTCATTTATAATGATTTACAATAAATGTATTTCAAAATATCATATTGTCAAAATAATGTAAGCTTAAAATTAAATATTTATTATTTTCTTATTCATTCTATAGATTTATATTGAATATACAACTATTCTTTCGTATTTTTGCATAACCAATTAGAGGATAAATAATGAAAAACCCATTGTTTTACGCCAAAATAATTTTATTTGGTGAATATGGAATTATTGAAAATTCAAAAGGACTTATTGTTCCTTATAATTTTTATCAAGGAGCTTTAAAATTTGAAGCATCTGATATTTCTGAGCAATCTAATGCTCACCTTAATAATTATGCTAAATTTTTAGAAGAAAAATTTGCTGAATCATTCGATACAAAAGCTTTCTCTGAAGATGTTGCTAAAGGAATGTATTTTGATTCTAATATTCCTCAAGGTTATGGTGTTGGTAGTTCTGGCGCTTTAGTTGCAGCGATATATGATAAATATGCATACAACAAAATAGATATTACAAAAGATTTAGATAAAGATAAAATTAATAGTTTAAAAAAACTTTTTGGGCAATTAGAATCTTTTTTTCATGGAACTAGTTCTGGAATTGATCCTTTAATTTGTTATATGAACATCCCTATCCTTATTCAGTCTAAAGATGATATCTCTACAATTGGTTTACCTACAGCTAATGATTCTGGAAAAGGAGCTGTTTTTTTAATTAATTCTGGAACTCCAGGAGAAACTGCTCCTATGGTTCATATTTTCTTTGAAAAAATGAAAAAAGAAGGTTTTAGAAAAACACTTAAAGAAGAATTTATAAAGTATAATAATGCTTGTATAGAAAGTTTTGTAAAAGGAGATTATAATCCTTTGTTTTTTAACTTACAAAAATTATCCTCTTGGGCATTTGAACATTTTCAACCAATGATTCCTCAAAAATTAATCAATGCATGGAAAACAGGAATAGATACAGATACTTATTATCTTAAATTGTGTGGTTCTGGTGGAGGTGGATATGTTCTTGGTTTCACTCAAGATTACGAAAAAGCAAAAAATCATTTAAAAGATTTTCAAACCGAAATAATTTATAAATTTTAAATCATAAAAAAATTAATTCTATGAACTTTAAGAAAATAATTCTAAAAATTTTTGCTTTATTTTCTGTTATTCGTGGATATAATTTAATTATTCTCATACTTGCTCAGTACCTTGCTGTTCTATTTATTTTTGCACCAAATACAGGACATCGGGAATTACTAAAAAACCTAAAATTAGATGGAATTATATTTTGTTCTATCCTTTGTGTCGCTGCTGGCTACATCATCAATAATTTTTATGATTTAGAAAAAGACGAAATAAAAAGACCTCTACAAGTTTATTTACAAAAACAAGTTTCTCAAGGATTTAAACTTACTGTATACATCTGTTTAAACTCTATTGCTTTAATCATAGGAAGTCTAATATCTTTCAAGGTTTTTATATTCTTTTTTATCTATCAATTTCTTGTTTGGTTTTATAGTCATAAAATAAACAAATTTGCTATTATCAAAAATTTTTATTTAGTAATTATTCGTGTTCTACCTTTTTTTGCTCTATTAGTTTATTTTGATGATTTTTCTTTTAACTTAGCTTTACACGCAACTTTCTTGACGATATTATTATTGGTAACTGACATTGTTAAAGATTTAGGATCTCAGAAAGCCGATGTAATTTATAATTACAATTCTATACCAATAAAATACGGAGTAAATTTCACTAAAATTCTTATTTCTGGTTTTATTATTATAGAATTAATTATTGGCTTATTAATTATATTAAAAAATGATGTTGGTTCAATGAAATATTTTTTCATGCTTGCAGATAGCATCTTTTTAATTGTTTTATTAAGCATTTGGAAATATAAAACAGCTCAAGATTATAAGCTTTTACATTATCTTTTTAAAGGAATGATTGTTCTTGGTGTATTTAGTATCGTATTAATCGAAATAAATCCCTTAACTTTGCAAACTATTGCGCAAAATTTTAATCAGCGCATAAATTAATCAAATTCAGATGAATAACAGACGAAATCAATCCAACGACAGAAATTCCCAAGGCGGGAACAATCGTGGAAAAGGTGGAGCAAGAGGAAATTCTTCTTCTAAACCATCTTCAGGGAAAGGAAAACCAACTTTTGGTGGAAAACCATCAGAAGAAGGAAAGAAAAGTTTTGGACCAAAGAAACCGTTTAACAAACCAGGTGAAAAACCATTTGTTAAAAGACTGAAAAAAGCACCAGTTGATGACGGGACTATTCGTTTAAATAAATATGTAGCGAATGCAGGGATTGCATCCAGAAGAGAGGCCGATGAGTTGATCAAAACTGGAATTGTTACAGTGAATGGTCAAGTAATCACTGAAATGGGTCATAAAGTACAACCCGATGATGAGGTACGTTTCGATGGTCGAAAAATTTCTTCAGAGAAAAATGTTTACTTTGTTCTTAACAAACCAAAAGGGTTTATATCTACTGCTAAAGATGAAAGAGACCGTAAAACCGTTATGGATTTAATGGCTAATGCAACTACTGCACGTATTTTTCCTATCGGACGTTTAGACAGACAAACAACAGGGGTTTTATTGTTTACTAATGATGGATATTTAACTAAAAAACTGACTCACCCAAGTCATGATGTTAAAAAAATATACCACGTAACATTAGACAAAAAACTAACAGCAAATGACTTAGCTGATATAAAAAAAGGTGTACGCTTAATTCCAGAAGGAATTGCAATGGTAGATGAAATTTCTTTCATCGAGGGTAGACCAAAAAATGAAGTTGGTATTGAATTACACATCGGTTGGAACCGTGTTGTAAGACGTATCTTCGAGGCTAAAGGATACGCTGTAGAAGCATTAGATCGCGTATCTTTTGCTGGATTAACAAAGAAAACCTTACAAAGAGGTGAATACAGAAGATTGACAGAACAAGAAGTTAACTTCTTAAAAATGTTATAATAACGTATTTATAGAAACAACATAAAAGTGACTTTAGTTGACAAGCTAAAGTCACTTTTTTATTTTTTAAATTATTACTTGGGGCAATTTCTTCGGACCATGCAATACGTTGCAATCTTTTTTGCTAAATTATTTCTATTGTTAAATGTAAAAAAAAGAGTTTCCTCTTCTATCATTAATGCAGTGTATTTTAAAATCAACAAAAAATATATAGAAAAAGAATTTATATTAATAAAAATTAGAAATATTTATCTTAGCAACATGAAGCAAAAAACCGATTTTTCGAATTTAAAGTTCAAACGAATCAATCATTTAAACAATGAAAAGTCTTTCGATACAAACAATAATAGTATCGAAAAAGAGAACGACCATCTAAATACAACAAATTTAGAACAAGCTAATTCTTTTCCTGGTTTTTTCCCTTTTTTACGTGGTTATTCTACAACAGGTTACATTTTAAAACCGTGGACAACTAATCAAAATAACTGTTTTTCTAATGAAAAGAAAAATTATAATTTTGATGAAGAAAGTTTTTCTTCCATTAATGAAATGTCATCTTGGTTAGAAAAAAATTCATCAGATGATATTTCAATATCAATTTCCATAAATAAAAAAGGAATTATTTATTTTGCATATTTCTTAATAGCATTAGAAAAAATTAATTGGAAAAAAAATCAATTATCTATAAACTTAATAATTAAAACTAATGACTCTGTTTATCCAAACATTTTATTAGATTGTATTACTTATGTAAATAAAAATAAATCTAATTTTTATAGTTTATCAATTATCTATAAAAACTTAGATGACAATTTGTTCGATTCTATTGTCAATTCACTAACAAGAAGCCTTCAATTAATACAAAATGGAATAAATAGAGATTTAAAAATTGATTACATATCTCCATTAATTTCATTGTATTTACCTGTAGATAAAAATTCTATTAACGAAATATGCAAATTAAGGGCAATCCGAATAATATGGGCAAAATTAATCGAAGAATTTTCTCCTCAAAATTACGATAGCTATAAAATAAAAATTCACTCATTTCTTAAAGAAGAAAACTCAGAAATATTTCATCAACAAATTTTTAATGCAACTAATCAAGCCTTATCATCTGTTTTAGGAGGAATAGAATCTTTAAATACAACGTTTAAAATAAACGAAAATTTGAGTTTAGAAGAAGCTAATCTTATAGCTAAAAATTTACAGTTAATACTTCAAGATGAAACGCAAATATGTAGAACTGTTGATCCATTAGGAGGAAGCTTTATAATAGAATCAATCACCAATGAAATAGCAATAAAAGCATATCAAAAAATAAAGAAAGTATCTTTAATAAAATCAACAATAAATTATCAATTTAATATAAACAACATATTAGAATTAACTATAAATATAATAAAAGATAATACTACTTTTGATGAAGTTTATTCGGCTTTAGAATCTATAATAGAATAAATTTTCATCACTAACGTTTTAAAAAAAACAAAAATTAATTGTAATTTTAGTTCACTTTATTTCTCTGTATTAATTGAGAATACGTTATATTTATACCTACAAACCTTAAATAAATGAATAAAACTCTCCGAAATATAATTTTATCAATCTCTATATTTTTTATTCTATGGTTTATTATCTATTTTTATCTTGGAGAGTATATAGATTTAGAATTTTCAAACCCTAATTTTTCAAAAACATTTCCCAAAATATTAACTTTCTTATGCGCTGTAAGTATTTACACTTTATTCTTAATTTCAATAAGACGAGCATATGGTTGGAGTTTTTTAAATATATTAAAATTTATTGTTGGTATATTATTCAGTTTAATTCCTATTTTTCTTTTTGAATTTTTTAGCCTAAGCAAATGTGCAAATTGGAAGATTGATAAATCATATAAGAAAACTTTATATGAAAGTAAAATATCATCATCTGAAAGTATAAAACTTATTGAATTAGAGTGTAAGGAAACAAATACAATAAGTAGAAAAGTCGAACGAATAATGCAAATAACACCTTTATTTATTTCTACATCAAAAATAGATACATTAAAAATTTCTGATAAAAATTGGAAGAAACTTTAGTTTTCATTTAAACCTTAATACATATTTGATGTCTTATGGTTAAAGTAATCTGTTACCAAATGACAAAATATATATTTGCAATTCTATTTAGTTTCTTAACTATTGGCCTATTCGGACAAGATAAAAAAGTAATAATAACAGGGAAAGTTACAGATGCATTAAACCTTCCTCTTAGTGAAGCTGATGTATTTATAGGGAACAAAGCAGATTCTGCAAAAATATCTTCTACAACAACAGATGAAAATGGTCTATTTAATTTAGAAATTAATTCACAAGAAAAACCAATTTATTTAATTATAGACGATGCATTAGAAGGAACTTATAAAAAATCTTTCGAAACATTAAAAAGCGATACTGATTTAGGAACAATCGTTATAAATCCTATGGTTTATGATTTAAAAGAAGTCGTTGTTAGCAATGTAGAACCAATTGTTGTAAAACATGATACGATAGAATACAATGCTGATTCTTATAAAGTAAAACCTAATGCTAATTTAGAGGCCTTAATTAGAGAATTACCGGGATTCGAAATTGCTGATGATGGTTCTATTACTGCAAATGGAAAAAGTATAAGTGAAGTTTTAATTGATGGTGAATCATTTTTTGGAACTGATGGAAAAGTTGCTTTAGAAAATTTACCAGCTGATATTATTAAAAAAATTCAAGTTTCTGACTTTAAAACTAAAAGTGAAAAATTCTCTGGCGAACGATCAAAATCTGATAAATCATCTCTAAATATAACTCTTAAAGAAGGAAAAAATAGTGGTTATATGGTAAAAGCTACAGGTGGTTATGGTACAGGTGATCATTATGAAAGTAACCTTATGGCTAATTATTTTAAAGGAAAAAGAAGAATTAGTTTAATTGGCTCTTCTACTGATGTTGCTTCATCTGGAATGGTAAATGGAGAAGGTTCTCGTGGTCGTGGAGGAATGGGAAGAAGAGCTTCTAACGGAATTACAACAAATACATCTATCGGATTAAATTATAACGATCAATTAAGTGATAACTTAAAAATTGGTGCAGATTATAGATTAAATCATTCATACAATAAAAATGAAAATTATACTCATCAAGAAAATTTAAACCCTGATAATGTATTTACTACGACTTCTAATACAAATACCAAAAGTGAAACTTATGGACATAATTTGGGAACAAATTTAGAATGGACTAAAAAAAATACTAAAATTTACTTTTATCCTTCATTCAATAACTCTTCTACTAAAAGTAGTACCATTGGTGATAGTGAGAGCGTAAATCAGGATGGTGATTTAAAAAACACTACCGCTCAAAATAACAACACAAAAACTGATGCAAATACATTTTCTAATTTAATTTCCATCAATCAAAAATTAAAAAATAAATCATACTTTGATCTTAATTCTAATATATCTGTCGCAAAAACGGATGCAACAACAAGAGAAATATCAAATGCTTTATTTTTTGATGGATCAAGAGCAGATACTTATCGTAATGTAAATACTAAAAATACAAATAAGAATAATTCATATAACTTTGATTTAAAATATACTTTACCAATTACAGATTCTATAAGTGTAGCAATTGGTTCTAGTTACACATATGCAGATCAAGAAACAAATAATTATTCATTGAATTACAATGATTTAACTGGGAAATTTGATGAAATTAACTCAGATTTAACTCGTTTATTCACAACAAAATCTAGTTTATATAATCCATATGCACAGTTTTTATTAAATAAATCAAAATTATCAGCCTCTTTAAATATTGGCGCTAATATATACAATCAAGATAATTATGGTTTATATAAATCGAATGCTGAAAGTTTAACAATAAATAAAACTTTACCACAATTACAAGGAAACATACGTTATCAAAGTGGTAATAACATGTTGATGTTTATGTATAACTACAGTACAAGTTTACCTACTGCAGCACAATTACTAAAAATTGAAGATCAATCTTCATTAACAAATAAAACCGTTGGTAACCCTGATTTGGACCCAAATAAATCGCATAATTTCAACGTAATGTTTGGAAACTTTGATAGAAAAACTCGTCAAGGTTTTAATGCAAATATTGGTTATACTTATAATGAATCTAGTATTACTAATTCTATCGTAACTAATGAAGATTTAACTCGTAATATTACTTATGAAAATGTAAAAGGTAATTATAGTATCTCTGGATCTTTTTTCTTTAATAAACAATATCAAAAAGGAATCAATAAATTTAGATTAAACTTAGGTTTATCTTCAAGATATGGACTAAATCAAGGATATAATCAAAATATCATGTATAAATCTTTTAATACTACATTATCTCCAACTATTAGGTTAAATTGGGATTATGGTGATAATCTTACTATATCTCCTTTATATCAATTAAGTTTCACAAAATCTAAATACGAAAATTACCAAATTAGTGGACAAGAAAATATTACACATAATTTTGGATTAAATACAAATTCTACTTGGTTCAAAAATTTAGTTTGGACAAATAATTTTAGCTACAATTACAATTCGAGAATGGCTGCTGGTTTCAAAAGAGATTTCTTTTTGTGGAACACTAGCTTAATGTATCGTTTCTTTGGAGATAAATTAGAGGCAGGAGTAAAAGTATATGATTTATTAAATCAAAATAATAGTTATACTCGTACAATTTCTGATCAATACATTAGTGATGAGAAAAATAATATTTTAACACGATTTGTTATGTTCTCTCTTACTTTTAATTTAAACAAATTTGGTGGAAAATCTCAAGAAAAAGATGAATTTTCACCAAGAGATGAAAATGGACCTAGACCAAACAGACCAAATGGTTCTGGAGGAAGAATGATGCCCCCTCCTGGTAGATAAACTATCTTTTTAGATGAAAAAAAACGAAGCAAGAAAATATTATAGATCATTACGAAATCAATTTTCTAATAATGACATAAGTATCTTAAGCCAAGAAATATTTGAAAATTTACAAAAAATAGATTTTTCAAATGATTCCAATTTTCATGTTTTTTTACCTATTAAAAAAAATAATGAAATCAATACTTATCCAATTATAGATTGGTTATTTTCTTTAAACAAGAATATCATTCTACCCTTAGTAATTGGTGATGATATGATTAATTGTAAAGTTGAAAGAGATTTTAAAACTCAATTAAACTCTTATCAAATTCCAGAACCGATTAGTTTTACTGAAATAGATTCTAAAGAAATAGATGTAATATTAATTCCTATGTTTGTCTCTGATAAAAAAGGAAACCGTGTAGGATATGGAGGTGGTTATTATGATAAGTTTTTAGCACGATGTAAACCTAATGCAAAAAAAATAGGCCTAAGTTATTTTAGACCTATTGATTGTATAGAGGATATTTATTTTGGTGATTTCCCTTTAGATTTCTGTATTACTCCCGAAGGAATAGAATCTTTCTGAATACTATCAGTTCTTTCATTCAGTTTGGTAAAGTAGAATTTGAATTCTCGCTTAAACTGGATTGGTTCTTTTTTCAAAACAAAAGATCCTACATTATTATTTGTTTCAATTAATTTCTTATCAGAATTAAAATAATTTACTGTATATGCTACTTGTCTTACAGAATCAGGCGTAAGAGAATCTTTTGGTAATATTATAAATTTAGTAATAGAAGTATATGTTACTTTTTTAGAAGACAAATCTCTTAATAAAGCAAAAACTTCTGTTGTGTCCTTTTTGGGGAAATATGTAAAAAGTTGATCTTTCAACATACTATCAACTACTGTATCATTAGAATTAGATGCCAAGGCTGAAAGCTCAAACAACTCTCTTAATTTTTGTTTTGTAATAAAATCAACAGCTTCAACAGAATCCATCTTACTACTTACTGTAGAAGATTCGTTCTTATACCCTTTTATAGTTTCAGGATTATAATCTCCATGATATTTTTCGTCTTTACACGAAAAAAGTATCCAAACGCTAAATAGCATAATTATGCTAAACTGAACAATTTTACTTATCATTCTCATCTTGTTGGATTTTAAATTTTAATTTTACAATTTTTCCATTTTTAGTTTCTGATTCTATCAAAGAAAAGTTCTTTAAAGAAGTTGTAGGAATTGTAACTAAATTAATATACTGTTGTTTTGATAAAATTTCTACACCAAAAAAATCATTATCATAAACTTGATAAATCAAAGCGTTATCAGCAATCATTTGATTTAATTTTGATATTCTTTGTTTAAGGTCTTTTGCAGAATTAGAATAATAATAAAGCATAACTTTATAATCATCAGGATCTAACAACAATTTTTCTGGTTGGTTATATTGATGCAAATTTACCTTAAAAGTATCTTGTTTATAATAAGGTGAACTCACAAACATTTTTACAATATTTTTTTGAGATTTAAACTTTATACAACCTGTTTTTGTTGATAAATAAAGAGGAGTAAAACCATCTCTAAAAATAGTAACCTCAACAGAATTCTTTATTGGTGTTTGTCGGTCTGAATCTACAAAGCAAAATTCATATTCTTTTTGTGCAAAAAATAAAAAATAAGAAGCTGCAACAATGACTATAAAAAAAATAGAAATAGAAACAATAATTGAGATTGTTCTCAATTTTATTTTTTTAGATTTTTCTTCAATTGGTACAGTAACTGAACCATTTCTTTGTTCAGATGTTAATTCCTGGCTTTCCTTATCTTTATTATCTTCTATTTTTAATAAAGGGGTTTCTTCTTTTTCTATTAAATCAACTTCATTTAATTTAGCTTCAGATTTAGTTATATCAAAATATTCTATATTCTTAACATTAAGAAAATGAGCCCAATTTCTATAGCCACAGTATTGAGCTAATAAATTAAGCATATCAATACGAGGTAATTTTTTAAAATCTGATTTAAAATAAGTATAAAACCATTTCTCACTTACTGTAGATTTGGTTTTATTAAATAAATCTTCCTGAAATGAAGTAATTTCTTGTCCTTTCCAATCTGATATATTTGCGGATTGAGCAGAATTTTCCTCAAAAAATCGATCTACGATTGATTTTTTCAAAACTTCAAAAATCTCTATATCTGTAAATTTGCTCAAAAAATAATTTTTATATACTTGTTTATCAGTTTTTTGTAAAATAGAAAAATAATTTTACAAGATGACTTTATGTAACTGCAAATAAAATAATATTTTCAACATAAAAACAATTGACGACCTCTTTTTATGATGATTTTAAGATTTATTCACTTTGTAAAATACCAGTAAATCCACTTTATTGTTAATTACAAGTAAGTTACAACTATTATACATTATTCTCTTTTATCGATTTTATAATTTTGACTTATTAAAATTGAACAATAAAAATATAAAAATTAAAATTATGAAAAAATTAGTATTAAATGCAATCGTATTAACAATATTTGGAACTTTATTTAGTGTTTCTGCATGTAAACAAGAAAAACCTAAAACAGAAACTAATTCAACTATTGTTGAAGATTCTTTGAAAATAGAAAAAGAAGAAGCTCCAACAATTGGATCTGACTCTGTAGAAAGTGTAACTGTTGATTCAACAAAAACAAAAGAAGAAACTAAATAGTTTATAAAGAAAAAAACCGCCAATGGCGGTTTTTTTTTATAGAAAATAATCAAAAAGATTAAGACTCTTTTAATGATTTAATATCAATTACAAAACGATATTTTACATCAGATTTCATCATACGCTCGTAAGCTGTATTAATATTTTGGATATCTATCATTTCTACATCAGAAACAACATTATGTTCTCCACAGAAATCTAGCATTTCTTGTGTCTCTTTTATTCCACCGATTAATGATCCAGCAAGATTTTTTCTTTTCATAACTAATAAACCTCCATTTACTGCTTCTAAAGGTTCTATAGCTCCTACAATACACATTGTTTTATCTAACTTCAATAAATCTAAATATGGATTTACATCGTGTTTTACAGGAATTGTATTTAATAAGAAATCAAATGAATTTTTGTGAGCAGCCATTTGTGTTGCATCTTTAGAAATTAAAACCTCATCTGCTCCTAATTTTTTTGCATCTTCACCTTTTGATTCAGAAGTTGTAATCATAACAACATGTGCTCCCATTGCTTTTGCAAATTTAACTCCCATATGTCCTAATCCTCCAAGACCAATTACACCTACTTTATCTCCTTCTTTTACATTCCAATGACGTAATGGAGACCAAGTTGTAATACCTGCACATAATAAAGGTGCTGCTGCTTTTACATCTATATTTTCTGGAACACTTAATACAAATTTCTCCTCTACAACAATGTTTTCTGAATAACCTCCGTAAGTTACTCCTCCATGTTTAGAATTTGTAGAATTGTAAGTTCCTGTAAATCCATTTTCACAATATTGCTCTAATCCTTCTTCACAAGGATGACAATCTTGACAAGATTCTACCATACAACCAACACCTACTAAATCACCTACTTTGAATTTAGTAACTTCTGATCCTACTTCTTTTATTCTTCCTATAATTTCATGTCCTGGAACAACTGGATAATTTGGTTTTCCCCAATCTCCTTTTGCTGTGTGAATATCACTATGACAAACACCACAATATTCAATATCAATAAATACATCTTTAGGCGATAATTGACGACGTTCTATTGTATGTGGTTCTAGTGCATCTGTTTCATTAAATGCTGCATAAGTTTTTGTACTCATTTTTGGATATATTTAATTAATAATCAATTTACTACATATTATTCGATTAAAATAATATTAATCTACAAAAATATAAAATCCATCTGAAAATTCAGATGGATTAATCGTTATTAAAAACTTAAAATTATTTTATTTTTTTTATTCCCATGTTCCATAAAGTGAATGCATACTTATCAGCTGTCTCATTAATAACAACTTCTGTAGAGCGACCAGCTCCATGGCCGGCTTTTGTTTCTATACGAATTAATACAGGATTATCACAGCTTTGCTTTGCTTGTAAATTTGCTGCAAACTTATATGAATGTGCTGGAACAACACGGTCATCATGATCTCCTGTTGTAACTAATGTTGCAGGATAACAAGTTCCTTCTTTTACATTATGTACAGGCGAATATGACTTTAAATAATCAAACATTTCTTTACTATCTTCTGCTGTACCATAATCATATCCCCAACCTGCTCCTGCAGTAAAAGTATGATAACGTAACATATCTAAAACACCAACAGCTGGTAAAGCTACTTTTGCTATTTTAGGGTTAATAGTTTCTGTTGCTCCTACTAATAAACCTCCGTTTGATCCTCCTGAAAGAGCTGTAAAATCTGGTGATGTATATTTATTTGTTTGTAAATATTCTGTAGCTGCAATAAAATCATTAAAAACATTTAATTTATTAAATTGACGACCGCCATCATGCCATTTTTTACCATATTCTCCTCCTCCACGTAAGTTAGGAACAGCATAAATACCTCCATTTTCTATCCAAGTTGCTATTGCTGGACTAAATGCAGGAGTAAGACTTATGTTAAAACCTCCATAACCATATACAATAGTTGGATTTTTACCATTTTTCTTTGTCCCTTTTTTGTAAGTAATAATCATAGGAACTTTTGTTCCATCTTTTGACGTATAAAAAACTTGTTCAGAAATATAATCTTCTGTTTTAAATTTCACATTTGGTTTGATATAAACTTCCGAAGATCCATCTTCTACATTGTATTTATAACTTGTAGATGGTGTAATATAATTTGAAAATCCAAAATAAATTTCTTTTTCAGATTTTTTACCTCCAAATCCTGAAGCAGAACCAATTCCTGGTAAATCTATTTTACGAATTTTAGTTCCATCATATTTATATTGTTCTACTAATGATGTTGCATCCTTTAAATAACGAGCAAATAAATAACCTCCACCAGTAGAAATACTCAATACGTTATCAGTTTCTGGAATTACAGTTTGCCAAGCATTTTCTGATAAATCATTAATAGATGCTTTAACTACTTTGTTATTTGGTGCATTCTTATTAGTAAAAAGATAAAATGTTTCACCATCATTGTCTATAACAGATGTATTGGTATCAAAATTATTTACAATCGGTTTAATTTTCCCATTAGGAACTGATAAATCTTGGTAATATAATTCATTACCTGTTGTTGTATTAGCAGCACTAATAATTAAAAAACGCTCATCATCTGTTAAATAAGCACCTACATAACGTCTTGGAGTTTCTTGACCTCCAAAAATTAAATGATCTGTTTTTTGTTCAGCTCCTAATTTATGATAGTATAATTTATGTTGATCTGTTTTTTCTGACAATTCTGATCCTTTTGGCTTATCGTAAGATGAATAATAAAAACCATCATTACCTTTCCAAGCTATTCCAGAAAACTTAACATCAATTAATGTTTTTCCTACTTCCTTTTTATCCTTAGCATTAAGAACTATAATTTTTCTCCAGTCAGAACCTCCTTCTGAAATTGAATAAGCAACTAAGCTACCATCTTTAGAAAAACTAACATCTGATAAGGAAACAGATCCATCTTTAGAAAATTTATTAGGATCTAAAAAAACTTCCTCTGTTCCATCTTCTCCTAATTTTCTATATAAAACGGAATGTTGTTGTAAACCATCATTTTTATAATAGTAAGTATAATCACCTTCTTTAAATGGAGTTGATATTTTCTCGTAATTCCATATTTCAGTTAATGATTTTTTTAATTCAGCACGTAATGGAATTTCATTTAAATAAGCATAAGTAGCCTTATTTTGTTCTACTACCCATTTTTTTGTGTCATCTGCTAAATCATTCTCCAACCAACGGTATGGATCTTGAACCTCTTCACCAAAATAAGTATCTACATGATCTATTTTTTTTGTTTCAGGATATTTCTTTTTATAACTCTGAGCATTTACTCCAATCATAAGTGATAAATTTAATAAGATAAAAGCTGTTTTTTTCATTTTTCTGTTACGCTATAATTTTAATCTACTAGTTACGTAAAGATAATAAAATCGAAACTACTTTAACTTATCTATTTCGTTAGAAATAATTTTATCTCCTTTTACCTCCTTTAGGTTTATTAGGATTACTTTTTCCTATTCTGGCTTGTGATGAATTTGAAGATTTCTTACCTCCTTTCTTTTGAATCATTTTTCCCTTTGAATTTTTAAAATCTGGAGAAATTTCATTTGCTTTCTTAGGTTTTTTCTTTTGATTAGAAGTTTTTTCTACATGCTTTTCAGAATCTTTAGTCAATCGATTCAGTTCATCTAATTCTTCTAGTGTTAAATCTCTGTGTTGTCCAACAGGAATATTCAATGTTAAATTCATTATACGAACTCGTTCTAATTTTTTAACAACATATCCAAAATATTCACACATTCGACGAATCTGTCTATTCAATCCTTGAATTAAAGTAATTTTAAATGTGTTAGTGTTTATTTTTTCAACTTTACATTTTTTAGTTACTTGACCTAATATTGGAACACCTGTAGACATTTTCTTACAAAAATCATCTGTAATAGGTTTATCTACTGTTACAACATATTCTTTTTCGTGATTATTACCAGCTCGTAAAATTTTGTTTACAATATCTCCATCACTTGTCAAAAGGATTAAACCTTGAGAGTCTTTATCTAATCTTCCTATTGGAAAAATACGTTCACCAAATGATAAATAATCTACAATATTATCTGGATCAGAAGAATCTGTAGTACATGTAACCCCAACAGGTTTATTTAACATTATATAAGCTGCATTTTCTTTCGATTTTGGCTCTATAATAGTTCCATTAACAGTAACAGTATCTGTAGGTTTTACATGTTGACCAATTTTTGCAACTCGTCCATTTATCAAAACAACACGTTTTTCTATATACTGATCAGCCTCACGTCTAGAACATATACCACTATCGCTGATATATTTATTCAATCGCAAAAAATTAGTTTCTTCCATAATACAAAGATAGTTTATTATAAAATTAATAGTATATCAACATAAAAATCTTTCAAGCTCTTTAAAACTCAAGATTCTATTTATATTTACAAAACAAAAAAATTACTGAGATGAAAAAAGTATTCTTTTTAAAGACTTGTGATACATGCAAACGAATTTTAAATGAATTTGATTTTACAGGTTTTGATTTACACGAAATAAAATCAACAGCAATTACCGAAGACGATTTAAACGATATGGTAAAATTATCAGGAAATTATGAATCTCTTTTTTCTCGTCGTGCACAGAACTATAAAAAATTGGGATTAAAGGATAAAGTACTTTCTGAGGATGATATTAAAAATTATATTCTTTCTGATTATACTTTTTTAAAACGTCCAGTAATCATAGATAATGATAAAATTTTTATAGGAAGCGATAAAAAAAATATAGAAGCTTTAGAGCAACATTTGAAATAAAACAACACATGAAAAAAACAATTTTACTAAGCACTTTTTTATTAAGTGCTGGTTTACTTGCTCAGAAAAAAAATATATCTATGCAAGAAGCTGTACTTGGTTTAGCTACCAACTTACGAGTAGATAATTTAAATCAAGTTCAATGGATTCCTAATCAAAATGCTTACACACAAAATGTAAAAACTTCTTATGGAGAAGCATTAATTAAAAAAGAGGTTTCTTCTTTAAAAACAGATACTATTTTTAGAAGTTCTCAATTTGAAAATAAACGAATTCCTCAATTAAATTGGATAAATGCTGAACAAGCCAATTTTTCTACCAAACAAGGAGTAAAAAAGATTAATATCGCTGGTCAACAAACGAATTGGTTAACATTACCTGAAAATGCCGAAGAAGTAGAAATTGATGGAACACACAACCAAATTGCTTATGTTGTTGATAACAATTTATATTTTGTAGATAAAAATGGGCAAACCCACCAAATAACTACAGATGGTAAATATGAAATTGTAAATGGTAAATCAGTTCATCAGCAAGAATTTGGAATTCATAAAGGTATTTTTCTTTCTCCAAAAGGAAATTATATAGCTTTTTATAGAATGGATCAAACTGCTGTTACTGATTATCCAATCATTGATTGGACAGTACAACCTGCTGTTAATAAAAATATTAAATATCCTTTTGCTGGTACAAAAAACCATACTGTTACTTTAGGTGTTTATAATCCATCTACAAAAAAGACTATATTTTTAGAAACACATCCAGAAGTTGATCATTACTTAACTTCTGTTACTTGGTCTCCAGACGAAAAGTTTATTTATATTGGAATTTTATCTCGTAATCAAAAACATTTAGAATTAAATCAATATGATGCTACATCTGGAAAATTAATCAAAACATTATTCAAAGAAGATGATGCAAAATATGTTGAACCTCAAAATGAATTATATTTTGTAAAAGGAAAAACAAACGAATTTATTTGGTGGTCGCAAAGAGATGGATATATGCATTTATATCGTTTTGATATCAATGGAAAATTATTAAATCAGATTACGAAAGGTAATTGGATTGTAAATGAAATTGTAGGAGAAAATTCAAAGAAAAAAGAATTACTAATTACTACAACAAAAGATTCTCCTAAAGAAAAACAATTGTATGCTGTAAACTGGGAAACAGGAAAACTACGTAAAATAACTACAGATGCAGGTATACATAATGTTTCTATTTCATCAAATGGAGAATATGCTATAGACAATTGGTCGAATGAAACAACTCCTCGCAAAGTTGATTTATTAGATACAAAAGGAAAATTAAAATCAAATTTATTAACAGCTAAAAATCCTTTATCTGATTACAATACTGCAAAAGTAGAAAATGTTACATTGAAAGCTGATGACGGTACAGATTTATATGGAAAATTGATTTATCCTACAAACTTTGATAAAACAAAGAAGTATCCTGTTATTGTTTATTTATATAATGGACCGCATGCACAATTAATTACAAATCGTTTCCCTGCAACAGGAAATCTTTGGTATGATGTCTTGGCTGAAAAAGGATATGTAGTTTTCACGATGGATGGTAGAGGTTCTTCTAACAGGGGATTAAAATTTGAACAAGCTATTCACGGAAATGTTGCTACTACCGAAATGAATGACCAAATGAAAGGTGTTGAATTTTTAAAATCTTTACCTTTTGTTGATGCTGAAAGAATGGGAATTCATGGTTGGAGTTATGGTGGTTTTATGACAACTTCTTTTATGTTAAGAAAACCTGATGTATTTAAAGTTGGTGTTGCTGGTGGACCAGTATTAGATTGGACACAATATGAGATTATGTATACAGAACGTTACATGGAATCTCCACAAGATAATCCGGAAGGATTTAAGGAAACTAACTTAATTAATAGAGTAAAAGACCTAAAAGGAAAACTATTAATGATTCACGGAACACAAGATAATGTAGTTGTTTGGCAACATTCTATCGATTTTATTCGAGAAGCCGTAAAAAATGGAATTCAAATGGATTACTTTGTTTACCCAGGTTATCAGCATAATGTAATTGGAAAAGATCGTGTACATTTAATGCAAAAAATAACAGATTATTTTGACTTATATTTAAAGCCAGAAAATTCTAAATAAATAAAAAAGACTTGGAGAAATCTCCAAGTCTTTTTGTTTAATTATATACTCTTTTACAATTCAATTAACCTTGATATGTATAATATCTTGCTCCTTTTAAATTAGAATTCTCAGATTCTATTCTCTCTAAAGCAAATCCTTTAGATTTATCAATAGATTCATTTAAATTCTTATTATGTAAATCTTGGTATTGTTCAAAAGTAATTGGTTTTCTATTATTCAAGTTTTCAAAAAGATTAATCTTTTCAATAATATTTTTCCAACCAGAACCAATTTTACCTTCAAAAACTTTCGATTTAGAACCAGAACCATAAGCAATAAAACCTATCGTTTGACCTTCTAACTCTTCATTGTTATTGTTACTTACTTGCAATGCAGATAAAAAAGCTGTAAAAATAGAAGCAGTATACATATTACCTATTTCAGAAGAAGCTCTTTGTGTAGGTTCTATTTTTTCTTTTACTAATGTTTTATAAGCATCAGATTTAGATATAGCTTTCAAGTTTTCATTTGTATTTTCTTCACCATTTTCTAAAGAGAAAACATCCGAAAACATTCGTTTACCTTGAAATGCATATGGTAAATGAAAAGCGATATATTTCCAATTATCATATAATTTACCTTGCTCATTCTTCTTTTCTTTCAAATCAAAATAAGCTTCTCTCACTCTATCTTTGTAGCATTCGTTAGAATATTGACCTTCGAAAACTGGTTCATCAGAAAACAATTCAATTTCACTTTTCGTTGTTCCAAGAGCAGACAGAATTTCTTTATTATTTGTTGTTTGATGAGGTTTAAAGAAATCAAATACAGATTCCATTCCTATTCCCCAAACATTATCTAGCTCAATCAAACTTGGATTACTAGAAACTAACATAGCAACTGCACCAGCTCCTTGTGTATACTCTCCTGTAGATTCAAGACCATATTTTGCATAATCTGCAGCTATTACAATTGCTTTTTGTGTAGGATTAGCACGAACAAAATCTAAACAATTATGTAAAGCATCAACTCCACCAACACAAGCAAAAGTCATATCAACAACATCTGTATGTTTAAAAGCTCTTTCTCCAAACTGTTCAGTAATTACATTTTCAACTAATTGCACAGCATAAGTTGCTGTTGGTTTAGCTCCGTCTAATGCACTTTCAGTTCCTAAATAAATTCTTCCAATTTCAGAAGGATTAAGATTATAGTCTTTAAAAAGTTGAAGTAAAGCATTTGCTGCAATCGTAGCTGTATCTTCGTGTACATCTAAAACAGCCATTTTTTTTAGCCCTAACCCTAATTCTAATTTTTCAGGTTCAATATTTCTTTTTTCAGCTAAATCTTTTATCGATAAATATATTTGCGGAACATAAATAGAAGCCGCTTCTATTCCAAATTTCATTATTTTATTTTTGTTTAAGCGAACTCCAAATTTAAGGTGTATTTTTAAAATAAACTCTATTAAAATAAAATACAATTTCAACTAGTTTAATTATTCTTAACTATCTAAAATAAAATAGTTTTTATTCTACAAAATTCTTATATTGTAATCAACAATCACTTAAATTTATTATTATGGCAAGAACATTCTACAAATCAATTAAAAACTCAATCAAATATTGGTGGATTTCTTTAATTATTGGATTATTATTTATTGGATTAGGTATTTACTGTTTTGCCTTTCCTGATACTTCTTATATAATTTTATCAACATTTTTTGCTATTTCATTTTTATTTTCTGGAGTCTCGGAAATTATATTTTCTATTTCTAATAAAGATGAAATTGATAGTTGGGGCTGGACTTTAGCTTATGGGATATTAACAACAGTTGTTGGTTTTATGCTAGTTGTAAATCCTATACTTAGTTTACAAGTATTTGCTTTCTATGTAGGTTTTTTATTTTTATTTCGTTCAATTTCTGGAATTAGTTATGCTTTCGATTTAAAAAATTATGGAGTAAAAGACTGGGGAATCTCTTTGTTTTTAGCAATATTAGGATTAATATTTTCTTTCATTCTATTATCGTCTCCACAACTTGCAGGATTAACAGCAGTAGCATGGGTAGGTTTAGCAATAATATCATCTGGTTTTTTTGCTATTTTCATTGCATTTCAATTAAAGAAATTAAAAGATTTACCAAAACATGCTTCTGAAGATTTAAAAAATCGTTACAATGAAATAAGAAAGGAAATTGAAGAATTTACTCAAAAAGATTAACAGTTACTTTAACAATTAATCAAACAACCTTTTTTATTATCTATGCATCTTATAGATAAATATAAAATCTTTACATTATGAAATTAACAAAGTTATTTAGTTTAATTATCTTATTATCATCTATGATTACTTTTGGACAAAAAAGTAAACAAAAAGAAATTGATATTTCTATGTACCCTAAAGCTGAAAAAGGATATGTACAAAAAGTAATATATTTAGAAACACTGGCAAAAGAAGATGATTATAATGTCGAATTATTTATTGGTAAATTAGAAGCTGTAGATAAATGTAATAATCACTTCTTATTAGGAAACTTAGAAGAAAAAACTATTGATGGGTGGGGATATAATTATTTTCAATTTGATTCTGAAGGTCAAATAGCAGGAACATTAATGGGATGTTCTGATAATAAAAAGATAGATAAAATTGTTTATGCTCAACCTGTAAAAACAAGATATAATAGTAAATTACCTATTGTAGTTTATATACCTAAAGGGTATTCTTTAGAATATAGAATCTGGAAAGCAGGTAACAAACTAATTATAGTAAAATAAATAAAAAAGATGAGAATTAATTCTCATCTTTTTTATTTTATCTATTATTCAACAGGTTGATAAACGCTTAATTGAAGTTTTTGCGATTCTGTATCTGTTGCTTCTTGTATAGTTTCTTGCAAAATTAAATATGAAGGATCTAATTGGTACATATAATATGTTTTTTTTGTACCATCACTCTGTGTCAATGTAATATTCCTTTTATCTGTACCAGTTAATTCATAAAGATATGTTCCATTTGTATCTGTCTCAACGCAATTACCATCTGTTGTTGCATAAGCTACTGAATAATAATTTTCTGGATCAGTAAAATCTAAAGTCGATTGTCTCTCACATGCTAAAAGTTTATCTGTTGTAGTAACATTATCTATAATTGTTCTTACCTCTTTTAATTGCCATTTGTGTGCACTTAATAACTGAGGTTGAGTAATAGCAAATGAGTTATCATCTTCACAAGAAAATATGATGAAAAATCCTAAAATAACTAGAAGTAACGAGTATAATCTTTTCATTATTAATATTAATAATTTTAAAATGTAAAAGTAATTATTTTGAATGATGTTTTAGTATTAGAATAAAAAAAAGCTGTTTCAAAATATGAAACAGCTTTTATAGTTATAATCGTACAGATATTCCTCCTAAAATATTAATTCCTGCTTGAGGAAAATAATACCCTCCACCATCATAATATCCATTTGATTCATATTTCACATCAAATAAATTATTAACTAATAGTGAGAATTCTATTTTTTTTAGATTTAACCAATTCGGGCTGTAACGAATTAATAGATCTGAAACTAAAAAACTAGATAATTTACCATCTGCAGGTTCTGTATTCGATAGATATTGTTCGCCTATATACTTATTTGTAAAATTAAGTAATAAATTCTTCGTTGGATAAACTTCAAAACCAAATGATGAAATTACATCTGGAGATAAAGCAATTTTTGTCGTTCCATATTTTTTAACAGAATAATTTCCATCATTATCCCAAGAACCTTCACTATAATCTTTATTTCTATTTTGACTTAAAGTTAAATTACCAAAAACATTTAATCTTTCCGGAAGAATAGCATAACTAGCATCTAATTCTATTCCTCGACGATAAGTCTTCGAATTTTTACGAATTGGTGTTCCTACATCGTTCAATTCTCCAGTTGGTACTAACTGATTTCTATAATCCATATAATATAGATTAGCACTCATAGAAAAACGCCCACTTTTTTTGTACCCTAATTCATAATCTTGTAAAAATTCTGATTTTGGTTTTTCATCATTCCTTGTTATACCACTATAATCTACTCGCAAAGGTTCTCGTTGAGAAATTCCATAAGATGCATAAAATACATTATTAGAATTAATTTTATAATTAACACCAGCTTTTGGATTTACAAAGTTGAATTTATCTGAAAATGGTCTAAAATCTTCCTGATCATTTTCTCCATTTTTTAAATATCTTGCTTCGTAACTTACATAACGATATTGTAAATCTCCAAATAATTCAAAATTTCCAATAGAATATAAAAGCTTTGCATAGGCAGCCAATTGTTTTTTTACTGCTCTATTATTATAATATTTAAAATCTTTATTATTCCAATCTGTATCCTTTACCCATAAAACATTACCATAATGATCTCCATCATATTCATTTCCAGACAAACCAAAGAAAACTTTAAAATCATTTAATTTTTGATTTTCTACATCTAAATTAAATCCATAAAAATCATTATCTAAATATTCTCTATTAATTAAATTTCTTTTATCAGATGATAAAAAATCTAATTTATAACGACTTAAATTTCTATTATTTTTATAGCTCTCGTAATATCCTTTACCTTTTCTATAATGGACTGTTAAATTAGATTTCCAATTACTACCAAAATCTTGTAACCATGATAAATAATAATGATTTTGAGTATAATTATCTGTATGATTTTTATAGAAACCTACAACTTCTCCATCTTCATTCTGTATTTCTCCCCCTGTGTTATATCTTCTATTATTTTTTAATGTTTCTCCATCAATACCATTCCAAGCTTGGTAAGTTTGTTCTCTACCAAACATATTCTGAAAACGAAACTTTGTTTTACTATTTACTTCGTACAACGCAGAAAAATTATATGAAATTAAATCTGACCAAGAACGATTAATATAACCATCTGAATTTATTTTGGAGAAACGTCCATCAATACTCAATTTATTGTTGAGAATCTTTCCTGTACCAGCTTGTACAGTATATTTTTGTGTATTAAAACTACCAAAAGATACATTTGCTTCAGCAAAAGGTATTGGAGAAGGATTTTGAGAATCAATATTAATACTTGCTCCAAAAGATGCCATTCCGTTAGATGAAGTCCCAACTCCTCTTTGTATAATCATAGAACTTGCAGAAGATACCATATCGGGCATATTTACCCAAAAAACACCTTGAGATTCTCCGTCATTTAATGATATTCCGTTTAATGTAACATTAATAGATTGCTCATTCAAACCACGAATTTTGATTGATGAATAACCAATTCCTGTTCCTGCATCAGAAGTTATAGAAACTGATGTAGCAGAATTAAGTAAAGTAGGGACATCTTGTCCTAAATTCTTTTTTTGTAAAAATCTTTCAGATAGTTTTTCAACTGTAATAGGTAGTTTTTCGGTAATAGAAACTTCTTGAAGATGAATATGATCTTCGTTTTGGATAGAATCTTTTTCTTGTGCATATAAAATTGATGCACCAAACATTGACAATAAAAAAATCGACCTTTTCATAAAATATAAATAAATAATTATGAAAGGAGCCATATTACATCTTTTAAAAATTAGCGCGCGAATGTAATTTGGTGAAGTACCATTTCCCTTGGCAGCATTATCCGCCCAGGTTCTTTGGGTGTAATCTCAGCCTCAATAAATCATTGA
This sequence comes from Chishuiella sp., assembly GCF_032109125.1. NCBI lineage: Bacteria > Pseudomonadati > Bacteroidota > Flavobacteriia > Flavobacteriales > Weeksellaceae > Chishuiella > Chishuiella sp. The sequence continues at coordinate 223,788 of NZ_DAMCLZ010000003.1, read as the reverse complement.
AGCACCCCTTTCGATTGAGCACCAAAGATAGAATTATTTTTTATTAATTAAAACTAATTCTATTTCATAGAAGAATTACTCAATTTTCAATTCTGCAACTATAGGGAAATGATCAGACTTAATATCTTTTCCTCTATAAAAATTAGTTACTTTAATATCTTTCGAAACCCAACATTGATCGATATTCGTTCTGAATAAAGGAATGAAAGCATTCCAAGAATTATTTAAACCAAAACCTGCACGAGCATCTTTCATTCTGTCTGATTGTACTAATTTAAAATTCGGAGAATAAACCGTTGAATTTAAATCACCGATTAAAATTATATTTTTATTTGGTAAATGATCAATTTCTTTTTTGATTAATTGATATTGTTTGTTTCTTCGTTCAAACCTTGCCTGATTTGGCAATGGAGGAACAGGATGAGTTGCTAAAATAGAAAGAGGTTTACCATTTATTTTCAATTCACCAATCAAAGATGGATGCATATCATTATCATAACTTCTTGTTATAATTGTATCAAAAGGAATTTTAGAATAAATAGCTATCCCAAAATTGTTATCTCTCACTTCTTCTTTAAAATATGGATATTCTTTTCTTACAAAATCTACATGTTTTTGCCAAGCTGGTGTCAATTCTTGTAAAACAAGAACATCACTATTCTCTGTTTTCAAATAGTCTTTTAAATACTGAAATTTATTATTATCAGAAAATATATTAATCGATATTATTTTGAAATTAGGATTTTCACCCTTTGAATTTTCACTAAAGTAAAAATTTTCTATATTTTGATAAATAATATATGGAAAGATGAAAATAGGAAATAAAAAGAGTATACTTTTTTTCTTCTCTTTTCTAATGGAATAATTAAAAATTAAACAAAAAATGAATGATAAAGCCAATGCATAGACCGAATATTGCACTAACATATCAAAAACAAAGTATTGATAAAAGCTTTTGCTTGCTAAATAAAAAATCGCAAATCCGAAAAATAAAATTTTACTCCACTTTGTTAACATCTCGTCAATATATTTTTATGAGAGACAAAAGTAGGAATTATATTATTTACTAACTTCGCGATATGATAAAAATAGGAATTTTAGGAGGAGGACAATTAGGTTATATGTTTTTGCAAAATGCATTACAATATCCATGTGAAATCAGCATCTTAGACCCTGCTGCTGACGCTCCGTGTGCACCTCATGCACACCACTTTGTACAAGGAGACTTTAAAGATTATGATACCGTTGTAAAATTTGGAGAAAACCTTGATGCCATTGGAATTGAAATTGAACATGTAAATGTAGATGCTTTACGTTACTTGAAATCTATTGGTAAAAAAGTGGTTCCAGATCCTGAAGCACTAGCTATTATACAAGATAAAGGTGTACAAAAAGAGTTTTATGTAAATAATAATATTCCTACTGCTCCTTATTTTGAATTAAATAATTGGGAAGATTTTAAAAATTTAGAAACTGTTACTTATCCCATTTTCCAAAAATCTAAAAAAGATGGTTATGATGGGAAAGGAGTTCAATTCTTAAAATCTGAAGCTGATTTATCAAAAATACTTCAAGCTCCTTCTATTTTTGAAACTCCTGCAGATTTAGATAGAGAAATTGCTGTGGTAACTGTTGCCGATCATTTAGGAAACATTGTTATTTATCCCACAGTAGAATTTGTAATGAATGAAGAATATAATTTATTGGATTATTTATTGATTCCTTCATCTTTATCAAAAGAAGTAACAGATAGAGCAGAAAAAATAGCAAGAGATGTTGTAAAAGGATTAAATTCTCCTGGAGTTTTTGCCGTTGAGATGTTTTTGAACAAAGACCAATCGATTTGGGTTAATGAAACTGCGTCTCGTGTTCATAATTCTGGACACTCTACAATAGAAGCTGCTTATTCTTCTCAATTCGACCAAATGTTACGAACTTTAATGGAATTACCTTTGGGTTCTACAAAATTATTCACCACTTCTGCTATGGTAAATTTGATTGGTGCAGAAAACCAAACTGGTTCAGCAGAAATACAAAATATAGAAAAGTTACTAGAAATACCTGGTACTTTTTTACATTGGTATGCTAAAGCTATAACAAAACCAGGTAGAAAAATGGGTCATGTAACTTTGGTGAATGATGATATTGAACAATTAAAACAAAACATAGAACAAGTAAATACAACTGTAAAGGTTGTTGCAAAAAAGTAAAATTATGGTTGGAATTATAATGGGAAGTGATAGCGATTTACCTATCATGAAACAAGCATCAGATTTATTAACAGAACTTAGTATACCATTCGAATTAACAATTGTTTCTGCGCATAGAACACCAGAACGTATGTTTGAATACGCAAAAACTGCTCATAAACGTGGAATAAATGTTATTATAGCTGGTGCAGGAGGAGCGGCTCATTTACCAGGAATGGTTGCATCTATTACTCCACTTCCTGTTGTTGGTGTTCCTATAAAATCCTCTAATTCTATTGATGGTTGGGATTCTATTTTATCTATTTTACAAATGCCAAATGGTATTCCTGTTGCTACAGTTGCAGTAAATGCAGCTAAAAATGCTGGAATATTAGCTGCTCGTATTTTAGGAGCTACAAATCCTGAGATTCAAGAAAAAATGGTTAATTACCAAGAAGATTTACAAAAAGCTGTTGAGGCAAAAATAGAAATTGTAAAGAAAGATTATCCTAACGGGTTTGATATTTAATCTTATTTTTTATTAAAATATAAAAATCGGCTTCGATAATTCTAAGCCGATTTTTTTTTAAAATAATTATTATAAAATGATAAATTTCTGATTTCAACTATTTTTTTCTTGATATTATTTAGCTTCTATGCGTTAGGGATTGAAGTGGAAATCCTTTGCTAATTGGATGAGTTTCGACTTCACTCAAAAATTAATTAGCAAAGATTGAAATGGAATAAGGGAACGCCATAAAAAAATTAATCTTGATGAAGGTAGTCTAAAAAAGTTTCTGAATCTATCTCTATAGCTCCTAAACTTGCAAGATGATCTGTGTAGACTTGACAATCTATTAATTGATATTTTTTATGGTATTTAGCAACAAATTGTATAAAACCAGCTTTTGATGCATTGCTAACGTGAGCAAACATACTTTCTCCACAAAAAACATTTCCCATTTCAACACCATAAAATCCACCGACTAATTCGTTATCTTTCCATACTTCTATGCTTTTTGCAATTCCTAATTCGTTGAGTTTACAATAAGCTTCTACCATATCATTGGTTATCCATGTTCCGTCTTGATTTTTTCTATTTACATTAGAACAATTGAGAATAACTTCACGAAAAGCTTTATTTTCTGTAAATGTAAATATTTGATCTTTGAAGACTTTTTTCATTGATTTTGACACATGTAAATTCTCTGGAAATAACACAAAGCGATCCTGCGGAAACCACCAAAGAATTGGTTCGTCTTCGTTGAACCAGGGAAAAATCCCTTTCTTATAGGCTAATATTAATCGTTCTGGAGATAAATCTCCACCGATAGCTATGATTCCATCTTCGTTAACTTCATTATAATCTGGAAAAGTTAAATCTGTGCCTAACCAATACATTTTTTTAGTTTTTGTAGCTTGTTTAAAATTAAAAAAACGTATTCTGATAAAGAATACGTTTTTTGATTAATATTTGATTTTTTTCTTTAATTAGAATGGTAAATCATCATCGTCTCCGTTAGAAAATGTATCTACTGGAGGTGCTGGTGGAAAATTATCGTATCCTTGAGGTGCTTGAGCAGCAGCATTTGCCATGTTTTCTATTCTCCAACCTTGGATAGTATTAAAATATCTAGCAACTCCTTCTGGATTTACCCACTCGCGTCCACGAATATTGATTGAAACTTTCACTTCATCTCCAGGTTTATATGCATTTAATACGTCTGTTTTGTCTTGTGTAAACTCAATTAAAATATCTTGTGGATACTGTTCTTGCGTTGTTACAACAAATTCTCTTTTCTTGAAACTAGCTGTAATATTTTGAGTTTCAAATACTTTTTTAATTTTTCCTGTAATTTCCATTTTGTAAAAGCTTTGATGCAAATTTAAAAGGTAAAAAAAGATTAAAAAAATTTTATTTGAAATTTTGTTAAAAGAAAAACTTATGTATATTTGCAGTCCAAATCGGTTAGATTTATGCGGGCGTGGTGGAATTGGTAGACACGCTAGACTTAGGATCTAGTGCCGCAAGGTGTGAGAGTTCGAGTCTCTCCGCCCGTACTAAAAAAACCTCAACTATCTAAAGTTGAGGTTTTTTTTATTTATATTTATACTAATTTTTGCACAATAATTTCAATTAACAGTATTTTTCACCATTTTTCTGAAGTTTTAAATCTCCAACATAAGTTTTTATATTCTGAACACTATTTCTTGGACAAATTAATAAACCTTTCTCAGAGTTTACAACAATATAATCATCTAGTCCTTCTACTACTATTGCTTTGTCTTCTGTAGAATATATAAAAGAATTTTTAGTATTATATCCTGCAAAATGAGAACATAGCAAAGTATTATTGTTATTATCTTGATCTTCTCCTGTGTATTTATATTTATCATTAATTACAGACCAAGTTCCTATATCACTCCAACCAAAATTACATGGAATAACAAATACATGATCTGATTTTTCTAAAATTCCTTTGTTAATAGAAAAAATATCTAAAGAAGTATAAATTGGTGCTAGTGTCTTTATATTTTGTAAATCTTCAGGTAATTCAAAGTAATTTTTTAAAGATTCTGACATTCCTTCTAAATAAGTATTAAAAGCTGCTATAATCCCTTTTACAGAACAAATTAAGATATTTGTATTCCAAAGAAATTCTCCTGTTTTTAGGAATGATTCTGCAAATTCTAAACTAGGTTTATCTATAAATGACTTTGTCTTTTTTATTTCTTGTTCGTCATTTATAAATTGAATATAACTAAAATCTGTATCTGGTCTAGATGGAACAACACCTAATGTAATTAATTTATCATCATCTAATAAATTATTAAAAGCTAAGTTTACTTTTTCCGAAAATTCTTCTTCATTATAAATAAAGTGATCTGAAGGACAAATAATTAATCTTGCATTAGGATTTAGTTGATTAATTGTTTTTGCTGCTAACAAATTACATGCTGCAGTATTCATTACCCTAGGTTCTATAATAAAATTTTCTTTTTTAAATGTTGGTAATTGTTCTATGAGAATATCTTTATATTCTTCTATGGTAACGATATAAATATTATCATTTTTAATCACTTTACTTAATCGTTCAAAAGTTAATTGTATGAACGTTTTTCCTATTCCTAATAAATCATGAAACTGCTTTGGTTTCTCTTTAGTGCTTAAAGGCCATAACTTGACTCCTGGTCCACTTGCCAAAATAATAGCATAATTATTATCATTATTATTCATGATTACCCTATAGTTTGTTTATAATTGATGTTGCGCTTATTAGATATCTCTTATTAGATTTTATTTCTACACAAAGAAATCTTGTTTTTTGTTTTGGTCCTTTTTTAAAAATTCTTTTACCAATTGAAAATATTGTACCAAAATCTACATCTTCCAAATATGTTTGATCAGATTTTACATCGTTTATAATATATTTTGAGATATTAGCATCCGCACCTAAACTAGCCTTAGGATGTTTAGCATGATGTAAAATATATGGTTTTAAATAATCTGGATAAATAATAATGGATTCCATTAAAAGTTGTCCAAAAATAGTTTTCCATTCTTTTCCATGAGGGCTAATATTCTTTGAATTAAATTGCACAAATGTTTTTAAATGTGCTACTTCATGAGTAAAAACAAAAAAAAATGCATAGGGGTTTAAGTCACCATTTACAGTTATTTGATGACGATTATCCCCTAATATTTTACGATAATCTCCCAATTTTGTCTCTCTTCTTTTAGTAATTTTCAAAACAATGGAATGATCTTTTAACCACTTTTCCACGAAAAGGGTACTATTTAGAGGTAGATAAGAATTTAAATTTTCCAAATTCACATTGTGCAAGATAAATAAAATATATATTCAATAAAAATACTAATTTTGTAGTAATGAAATTAATTGAAAATTTAGGGTCATACTTTATGCTAATGGCTAAAGTATTTAGTAAACCCCAAAAAATAAGTGTTTTCTGGAAGTTAACAATAAGAGAAATATATGATTTAGGTATAAATTCGTTAGGTATCGTAACATTTATATCTACATTTATGGGAGCTGTAGTTGCTATACAAATGGCACAAAACTTCCAAGGTTCTGCTATTCCTGTTCCTGATGCATATATCGGATATGCAACAAAAGTAGTTTTAGTCTTAGAGTTTGCTCCAACAATTATGTCACTTATCCTTGTAGGAAAAGTTGGATCTTATATTGCATCTAGTATAGGAACTATGCGTGTTACAGAACAAATTGATGCATTAGACGTTATGGGGATAAACTCCGCAAACTTTTTAATTTTACCTAAAATTATTGCTTGTGTATTTTTTAATCCTTTACTCGTTATGATATCTATAGGGTTTGGTCTTTTAGGAGGTTATTATATTGGAGTTTTTACAAAAATGTGGTCAGCTGCAGATTTTATTACAGGATTACAAATGGCTATGGCTACAAAACTTTTTGTTTATACATTCCTTAAAACAATGGTATTTGCTTTTGTTATTGCTACTATTCCTGCTTATTATGGTTACAAAGTAAGAGGAGGTTCTTTAGAAGTTGGACGTTCTGCTACAACTGCAGTTGTATGGACTTCTGTAGCTATTATCGTAATCAATTTAATACTAACACAAACAATTTTGAGCTAATGATTGAGGTAAAAGATATTCGTAAATCTTTTGATGGTGTAGAAGTACTTAAAGGTTTCTCTCTAACATTTGAAAAAGGAAATGTAAGTTTAATTATTGGACAAAGTGGTTCTGGAAAAACAGTTTTTCTTAAAAACTTAATTGGTTTACTTACACCGACATCTGGAGAGATTATGTATGAAGGTCAAAACATGATTAACTTTGACTATGCTCAAAAACAAAAACTTCGTTCAGAAATTGGAGTTGTATTTCAAGGATCTGCTTTATATGACTCTATGAATATTGTAGAAAATGTCAAATTTCCTTTACAAATGTTCTCTAATATATCTAATGCCGATGCCGAAAGAAGAGCTTTAGAAGTTTTAGATAGAGTTGAAATAGCAAAAACTGCATTAAAAAAATACCCTTCAGAAATCTCTGGAGGTATGCAGAAACGTGTCGCAATCGCTAGAGCAATCGTTAATAATCCTAAATATTTATTTGCCGATGAACCTAATTCTGGTCTAGATCCAAAAACTGCATTAGTTATCGATAAATTAATTTATGATATTACAAAAGAATATAACACGACAACCGTTATTAATACACATGATATGAATTCTGTTATGGAAATTGGAGATCATATTGTATTTCTTAAAAATGGCTTTTTAGAATGGGAAGGTACAAAAGAAGAGATTCTTGTTGCAGATAACCCAAATGTAATTGATTTTGTATATTCGTCGAATCTTTTCAAGAAATTAAGAGAAGCATTATTAAAAGAACAACGTTAAATTACAAAAAACAAAGGAATGAAAAAATTATTTTTAACAGTCTTATTAGGGTTAATCGCTAATTTTGGTTTAGCTCAAAACATAACTTTTGGTTTAAAAGGTGGAGCTGTATTTAATACAGACAAAGGACAAGTTTGGAGAGATGCAACAAGTAATATTTACAAAAAAGATGGTAAAGCTGCTGCGGGATTTCAAGCAGGTGCATTACTTCGCGTTTCTTTAACTGGGCTTTACATTCAGCCTGAACTTTTATATTCTCAATTTAAAAATGAATATGAATATCAAAATGTTAAAACTGATGTCACAAAAAAACGTTTAGACATTCCTGTTAATGTTGGTAAAAGATTTTTAGGAATTGGACATATACAAGCTGGTCCAGTATTCTCTTATTATTTTGATGATAAAATATCTTTAAAAGATGTTTCTAAAGCAAAACAGGATGACTTTAATGTTGGTTTCCAAGTTGGTACTGGTGTAGAAATCTCTAGATTATTATTAGATCTTAGATATGAATTTGGTTTTGGTAAAACAACTTCTAAATTTATAAAAGACGGAACCCAATTCACAACACAAAATCGTCCACAAATGCTTAATTTATCATTAGCTTATTTATTCTAATAAGCTTATTTATAAATATTTTTATTGGATATATATATTCCAAATTGTATTTTTGCACCCTTGTAACTCATTAAAATGGCTAAAAAAAATAAAAAAGAAGAATTTGCTACAGAGCAATTCGTAGAAAAATTAGATAAAACAGCTTTTAGCGTAGAATACTTTGTTGAAAAATATTCTAAACCTATTGGTATTGGTTTAGGTATTTTAATTGTAGCTGTTTTAGGTTATTTTGCATACTTAAAAATGGTTGTAGAGCCAAAATCTAATGATGCATTCAAAGAAATGGTTCAAGCAGAACGTCTTTTTGATCAAGATTCTATCAACATTGCCCTTAATGGTAGTCCTGGAAGTTTTGAAGGTTTACAACAAATTGTTGATGAATACGGAAACACTGACGCAGGTAACTTAGCAAGATTTAAAGCTGCTAGTGCATATTACAAATTAGGAGATTATGTTTCTTCTATCAAAATGCTAGAAGATTTTGACACAAGTGATAAAGTAATGTTAGCACAGAAATATGGTATGATTGGAAACGCTTTAGTCGCTTCTAATAAATTAGAAGAAGGATTACCATATTACGAAAAAGCTGCTAAAGCTAGTGATGTAGAAACATTACAATCTACTTACTATACAAAAGCTGGTAAAATTGCAATGGAATTAGGTAAAAATGCTGATGCATTAAAATATTTTCAAGCTTTAGAAGATGAATATCCAAATGCTAATAATGGTGAAGTTGCTAAATTTATAGAACGTTTAAAATACGCTTCAGAAACAACAAAATAGTTATTTATTAAAAACATAAAAAAGCCAAACAATATTTGTTTGGCTTTTTTATTGTTTATTACTAAAGTAAAAACACTCAATCATTTTTCGTAAATTTACATTTCAATTATTTAAACAAAATGGCAACAGAAAATAAAAATTTATCACAATATAACAAAGCTGAATTACCTAATGTAGCTGGTTCTAAATTTGCTATTGTAACATCAGAGTGGAATAATCATGTAACATTTAATCTTCGTGATGGTGCTAAAGATACACTAATCGATTTAGGAGCTTCTCCTGAAGATATTTCTTTATATCAGGTACCAGGAAGTTTCGAATTAATTTATGGAGCAGATAAAATTGCTAAAACTCAACCTGATTTAGATGGAATTATAGTTGTTGGATGTGTAATTAGAGGAGCTACTGCTCATTTTGATTATGTTTGCCAAGGTGTTACTCAAGGGATCAAAGATTTAAATATAAAACAAGATATCCCTGTTATATTTTGTGTTCTAACAGATGAAAACGAACAACAGTCTATTGATAGATCTGGAGGTAAACATGGTAACAAAGGTGTAGAAGCTGGAGTGGCTGCTGTTATTATGGCAGATATGAAAAAGAAATTATTCAAAAAATAATAATTAAAGAAAATAAGCTAAGTATTTATAAGTACTTAGCTTATTTCTTTATAAAATGTTTTTCTTTTTTTATGAATAATCGGGTTATAGTTTTTCCATAATTGTTGAACTTTTATATTTTCTTCTAACAGTGGATTTGTTTCCATTGTTTTTATTCCTCTTAAAACAAATTTATGGTAAAGCTCTTCTATAATTAAAGCATTAACACCTTTATTTTGATAATTAGGATGAATACCTATCAAATAAAATTCTACATGCGTATTTACTTTTTGTGCTCGCAATAAATGCCACCAACCAAAAGGTAACAATTTTCCTTTCGCTTTCTGAAATGCTTTAGAAAATGAAGGCATTGTAATTGCAAATGCTATCATATTTCCATTACTATCTTTCACACAAGAAATAAAATCGGGATGAATAAATTTTAAATATTTCTTTTTATAATGCTCAATCTGATATTTTTCTATTGGTACAAAACTTTGCAATTCAGAATAAGTAAGATTGATCAAATCAAACATTTCATCTACATGGGGTAAAAGTTCTTTAAATGATTTAAAATTATATGTCTCTAATTGATAACGATTACGAATCATATCACATAACCTTGTCATTTTTTCCATATTACCAAAACTTTCAACATCTATTGTATATTCCAACCATTCTGCCTTTGGTTGATAACCTAATTGTTGAATGTATCTAGGATAGAATTCTTCATTATAAATACCTATTAAAGTTGCAGTTTTATCAAACCCTTCTGTTAACATCCCTGCTTTATCCATATTAGAAAATCCCATTGGTCCTTCTATATATGACAATTTATATTGTTTACCTATGTTTTCAACAGTTGTTAATAAAGCTTTAAGAATGTTTATATCATCTTTAAAAATTAACCATCCAAAGCGAACCTTGGGTTTATGAAGTTCCTTTACTTCAACTTTGTTAATTATTGAAACAATTCTCCCTACAAGTTCTTCCTCTTTATAAGCCAAGAAGAATTTTACTTCTACTGTTTTAAAAACTGGATTATTTGGATGAAAACTTTTTAATTCATCTTTTTTTATTGGAGGAACCCAATAAGGACTATTTTTATATATGGTAAAAGGTAAATCTATAAAATCTTTCATCTGATCTTTCGATTTTACCTCGACTACATTTATCATTTTAGATAAGAGTATTTGTAAATAGATTATAAATTTAAGAAATTATTTTAAGGAATTATCTTTTCCTCAACCATATTTCCTTTACTATCTAATCCATAAAATAGTATGTACTCTAGTTTAACTGAAAGACCACTAGCCCCTTTTTTTTGCTTCAAAAAAACTCTACTTAATTTTATAGTCTTATGATTTATAATTGTTTCTACGAATGGATTTTGATGAGAATCTAATTTCAATATTAATTTTTGTTCTGGATAAGAAACTAAAGATAATTGAAATTCATTTTTCTTAATATTCTTTATAATTAATCCATAAGCTAACTTTTTTTGTATAGCAGTTAATGGTTTCTTTTCTCCATTTTCTGCATATAAAATTCTGTAAATATCTACAGGATTTTCGTTATCAAGAATTCCTTTATTTAGAAAAACAGCATCATAAACATAGGTGTTTTTATTTTCATTATGCTGAATATAAAATAATTGATTATTAGATTTTGGAGGAATTGGATAATTCTTCTGAGCATTAACAATGCTACTTAAAACTAAAATAAAACAATAAATATAACTTTTCATCTACATGTGATTTTAAATAAATAAGTTACAATAACTTTTTTATTTAAAAGAAAAAAATTACAAGAAGAACTAAACCCATATAAATATTTTCTTTGTCTGAATTTTATCAACTTTATATTTATTCTCAAAATCAAATGGAAATGACAATATAGAAGATAGTATTATATGATTTTTTTTATCAGAAATTTCCATTTTATCTAAAGATGTAATTCCCCCTCTTACTGTTCGTTTTAATAAATAATGCTCTAATTTTGAAGAATTATCACTTAGTTTAATTACTTTTTTAATATTAGAATCTTGCACAATTAAAGTATTATTTATTCTATCATAATAAATATTTCTTCTCAATTCTAATAAGAAGTGGTTTATACCATTAAAAATAGGAATGCAAAACATTACAATTACTAATAGAAATAAACTACCAATTAAATAATTAGAATTTTTGAATAAACGAATACAACCAAAAATTAAAATAAGGTTTAGAAATAAATAAGGTAAAAAACTCATTAAAAAAAGATAATTAATCCTAATTTTTACAATTTCATCATTTTCTTCTTTATATTTATTTTGAGATTGGATAATAAAATACCTCAGTATTACAAAAAATATTAAAAAGAATAAGATTAATGTAAATTCATTTTTTAAATTCATATCACTATTTTTTATTTTTGATATATTCAATAAGAATAGGAAGAAGTGAAAATAAAATTATAACCAATACAGCGACTTCAAAATTATTTTTAATAAAAGAGATTCTTCCTAAAAAATATCCAATAAATGTAATCCCAATTACCCAGATTGTTCCTCCTAAAATATTATACTTAATAAAGGTTTTATAATGCATTTTAGAAATTCCTGCAACGAAAGGAGCTAATGTTCGTACAATTGGTACAAAACGAGCTATAACAATTGTTTTTGAACCATATTTATAAAAGAAATTTTCTGTTTTTTGTATTGCATTATCTTTTATAATTCTTCTTCCAAAAAATTGAATTTTAATTAATTTATTCCCTAAATATTTACCGATTGAATAATTGACAGAATCACCTAAAATTGCTGCTAATAATAAGCAAAGCAAAACTAATGATATATTTAATTGATTTGGAAAACTAGCTGCTAACATACCTGAAGCAAATAACAATGAATCTCCTGGTAAAAAGGGCATAATTACTAATCCTGTTTCAATAAATATTAAAAGAAATAGTATTACATAAAACCAATTCTGATAATCATTTAACATTATTTCTAGATACCGATCTATATGTAATATATAATCTAAGAATTCCATATATTAAAGGTATAAAAAAACTCGACTATTAGTCGAGTTTTATTTTATTTTGATTACTAAATTTTTAGTCTTTTTTACTGAATTTCTCCTTTATTACTTCAAAGACTACAGGTAATATAGAAATAACTATAATAGCCAATACAACTTTAGAGAAATTATGTTGTACCCAAGGTATATTCCCTAAAAAATATCCTATTAAAGAAAGTCCAACAACCCATAAAATTGCGCCTATAATATTATAAGTAATAAAAATTGAGTACCCCATTCTTCCTATTCCTGCAACAAAAGGAGCTAATGTTCGCACAATTGGTACAAAACGAGCTACTACAATTGTTTTTGAACCATATTTTTCATAAAAAGAATGTGTCTTTTCTATTTGCTCCTCTTGTACTATTTGCTTTCCAAATAATTTAATTTTCAAAGCTCTATTTCCTAAACCTCTTCCTATACTATAATTTAGTGTATCACCCAAAATTGCTGCGATTAACAAAACAACAATCATTATTACTATATTAAGATGATTATTTGACTGAGCAGCAACCATTCCTGCTGCAAACAATAAAGAATCTCCTGGTAAAAAAGGCATCACTACAACTCCTGTCTCTACAAAAATGATTAAAAATAAAATTGCATATACCCACAAACCATATTGATTTACAAATTCTGATAAATGTTGATCTATATGCATAATAAAGTCAAAAAGACCCATTAGTACTTCCATAAATTTAGATTAAATTTCTGAAGCATCAAAAGCATTTTCTATATGTTTGATACTCCAAGATTCATTATTTTTTAAAAGTGCTAAAATATCAAATCTAACATCACTATTAAAATTATTTTTCTGAATAAAATCATCTGCTGCAAAAACTAATAATCTTTTTTTCTTAGTATTTACTGCAAATTCAGGTTCTGTAAAATAATTAGATGTTCTACTTTTTACTTCTACAATTATAATTTCATTTTCTTTTTGAGCAATAATATCAATTTCAGCTTTTCGAAAAAAATAATTTTGAGCTAATATTTTATATCCTTTTTGAATTAAATATTGGGTAGCAAAATTTTCTGCTTCTTTTCCAAAATCATAACTACTACTCACAAATTTATTTTTATTTTGTCCCGTAAAGACGATCTCCAGCATCCCCTAAACCAGGAACAATGTATCCATCTTCATTTAATTTTTCATCCATTGCAGCTAAAAAGATAGGAACATCTGGATAAATTTTATGTACAGCTTCAACACCTTCAGGACAACCAACTAAACATGCTAAACGTACTGATTTTGCACCTTTATCTTTTAAAATTTCAATTGCTTTTATTGCTGAACCTCCAGTTGCTAACATAGGATCTACTAAAATAACATCTCTAGATTCTAAATCAGTTGGAAGCTTACATAAATATTCTACAGGTTGTAAAGTATCATGATCACGGTAAAGACCTATATGTCCTACTTTTGCCGTTGGTATCAATTGATGGATCCCTTTTACCATTCCTAAACCAGCACGCAGAATAGGAACAATAGCCATATCACTACCTTTTATCTTATAACCAATTGTTTTAGTAATTGGAGTTTCAACCTCTATTTCTTCTAGTTCTAGATTACGTGTAATTTCATAACACATTAATCCTGAAATTTCATCAACTAACTCTCCAAATTCCTTTGTAGTTGTTTCTTTATCACGCATTTGCGTTATTTTAGCTTTTACTAATGGATGAGTAATGATGGTTAAATTATCTTGTTTCATATCTATTATTCTATAAAATACAAATTTACACTATTTGAAGTTATATTCAATCTGACTTTTGCCCCCATTTTAAGCGCAACATTATGTCCTGTATGTCCTGATGGAAAATTAAATGCTATAGGGATATTTAAATCTTTTGTAAAACTATGTATTACTTCATAAGTCGTTGAATCAAAAGGATGATTATAATTTTCTTTATTCTCATCTTCAGTATCCATATGAGTAAAATTTCCTAAAATTATTCCTTTTACTTGATTTAGAATATTATTCCTTTTTAGATTCATCATCATTCTATCTACTGCATACCAGTTTTCAAACCAATCCTCTAAAAATAATATTTTATTTTGAGGATTATTTATAGCTGATTCACTTCCCAAAAGTGAATAAACAATGGACAAATTACCTCCTACTAATTCTCCTTCTACTTCTCCTAGCTGATTAAAACGATGACTATCTTTTATATGATATTCTATTTTGTTTCCAAACAAAACATCATAAACACTTTGATATGATGAAGGATGATAAATTGTATCTGCTAATTTTTTTGCAGTAACTCCATGTAAAGTTTGAAATCCTAGTCTGTTAAAGTGATTATGAAAAACTGTAATATCTGAGTAACCTATTATCCATTTAGGATTTTTATTAAAATAAGTTAGATTTAAATCATCTATAATTTTAACTGAGCCATATCCTCCTCTCGCGCACCAAATAGCTTTTATTTCTTCATTATCCAATGCCCATTGAAAATCCTCTAATCTCACATTATCAGTCCCTGCATAGCGGTATCCAAAATCAAATTCTGAATAAATATTTTTACCTAAAACTGGAATTAATTTCCATGATTTAATTAATTTAATTGCTTCATCCAGCTCACCTTCTAACATACGTTTTGCTGGAGCTACAATAGCTATTTTATCACCTTCTTTTAAAAAATCGGGTTGAATCATTTTCTTATAGTATTATCTATCCAAATATAAACACAAAAAAAAGACGAACTATAAAAGTTCGTCTTTTTATTATTCTATATGAATATTTTAGAAGTTGTAAGTTACACTTGCATTCCAAGTTCTTCCATTACCCCAGTAATATCCGTAATTATCTTTTCTTGAGATATATTGGCTGTTCATTAAATTATTGATGTTACCTCTAAATCTAAGTGATTGACTATTTGTAAATTTAAATTTGTAAGACATTCCTAAATCTACAGTTGCATATGGTCTAATAGCAACATTTTTATATTGTTCTCCAGCGATATCAGCTTTTGCTGCATCATCTAAGATAACATTTTCATAAACACGAGAATAATAATTAAAGTTTGTATCAAATGACCAGTCACGTGTTACGTTTACTCTAGTTCCCATACCAAAAGTAAATTGAGCTGCATTACCTACATAAGCATTTAAAGTTCCTTTGTTATTTTCAAAACCTGGTAATAATGCTTGAGTATCTGTATCTTGTACTTGGTAATTAAATCCTCCTTTATATTTCCAATCTCCAAATGATGTATATCCTGTTAAAGACCAAGCATGAGTAATTTTTGCATCAAAATCAACTTCTAAACCTTTGTGAACTTCAGATAAATTAGTAGCTATAAAACGTACATTTGCATGATTGATATTATCTCCATCAACAAAATTTTGACCTGTATAAGTCATAGATCTATTATCCCATTGTGTGTAATAAGCATTAATATTAACTTTTAAAGTACGTGTTTTATAACGGTAACCACCTTCAATACTTTGTAATATTTCATTACGAACAGGAATATCATCAACATATTTTACTGTATTACGAACAAAAATATTATTTAAATATGGTTGACGTGAATATTTACCAACATTAACAAAAACACTATTCTCGTTATTAATATTATAAGAAGCTCCAGCTTTTAAATTATACCCTATTTTAGTACGTTCTCCAGAATAAGCTTTTCCGTTTTTATATTTAATACCCTGCTTAGCTGCTGTTTCAGCAGTATAATTCCAGTTATCATATTTTTCATATTCTTGCCAAGACAAAGCTCCTTGGAAAAAGGCAGAAAATCTTTCATTAGAATATTCAGCTTGTCCAAAAATACCTTGATAATTAATACGTTCAGAATTATCAAAGCCAATTCTTTCTGAATGTTTAGCCTTATTAAATAAAGAGCTCCAAGGATTAGAACTAAATGTTTTAGTAACTTCGTATCCTGCAGGTCTATTAACATTTACATTTCTTACATCAGTACGAGCTCTTGCTCCTAATAAATCATTTAGTTGTTGATAATGTTCTCCTGTATAAAAACGAATATCAGTTCCTGCATTAAATGTAAATCCTTTTTTTGTATCATAAGTGAAATTAGATACTGCACCATACCAAAAATGATTATTTACAGAAGAAACTAACGCTGTACCATTTCTATAACCATCGGTAACACCATTTGTCAATGTTTGATTATTGGCATATATATTACCCCAATTAATTTCTCCATTACTAGTATAACCTCCACCAGGAGTATAGCCAATTCCATTTCCTGCATTACCTACACTTCCTCCTGTTCCTGTAGAAGCATATAGAACTGTTGATAAATTCATTTTATCATTTATTTTCCAGTCCCAGTTTAAATTTGCTACAGGTTTATTATAATAATTAGTTCTAGCAGACATTGCTTGTCCGTTATAAAAACCATAATTAGAGTTTCCCTTACGACCTGTAATATCATAACCCGGAGTTAAAATTACATCTGTTGGATTACCATTTTTATCTTTTTGATATTGGGTTGCCATTGGTTTAGAAAAGTTTTGGTCATGTTGCTGTGGAGCACCAAAAATCATAAAATTGAATGTATGATTTTCATTTGGTTTATATCCAACAGAAACAAAGTAAGATTGACCTTTACCTTCTGTACCACGAGCAAAACTTCTATGAGCCGACCAGTTATCAAAAACAAATGAAGCTCCCCATTTACCTTTCATACCTGTATTATAACCAACAGTTTGTTTTTGATAAGAATCATTTCCTGCGAAATAACGAACAAAACCACCTTCTTTTTTATCAGTAGCCTTTGTAATAATATTTACAGTACCACCAATAGAAGAAATTGCTAATTTAGAAGATCCTAAACCTCTTTGTGCATCAATAACATTTGCTATATCAGATACCGATTGCCAGTTAGACCAATAAACACTACCATTGTCCATTCCGTTCATTGGTTGCCCATTTAATAAGAATGCAGTATTTGATTGATCGAATCCTCTCATATATAATTTAGAATCACCAAAACCTGATGCTTGATCTGCAACATATACAGAAGGTGAATTCTTTAATAAATCAGGAAATTCAACGTTACCTACACCTTTGTCAAGAATTTGCTCTCTTGAAATAACTGTAGCTGCAACTGGTGTTTTTCTGTTTTCAGAAACATCAATAACTCCTTTACCAACGATTAATGTTTCTCCTAAAGTAACATCCTCATTCCCTTGTTGAACTTTTGTAGAATCTGTTGGTTCAACAACTTGAGCGAAAGATAATGATGCCGTTAAGGCGAAAGCTCCTGCGAACAAAAGCTTCATTGAGTTTAACCTCATCTTATGAAATAGTTTATATGTTTACATTTGCAAATTTGAGGTGTATTTTTATTATAAACTAACTATCTGACAATTAATTATGTATGTTTATACTTTCTACGTATAAATGGATATTTTACATTAAATGACTTACAATTTTATTATATTCACTCTTTAACACATGTTATGTTATAATTATCATAAAATTTACATTTTATTAACAATGAATTAATTCGATTATTATTCATTATAATGTATAATAATTAGTTATAAATGAATAATTATTCTTAATTTTTAGTTATTTAGAATTGATATAAGTAATAAAATAAAAAAGCAGCCTATAAATATAGACTGCTTTTTTTAATAAATTTAACTTAATTGTATATTATAATGTGATTCTAACAGTAGCATTCCAAGTTCTTCCATAACCGAAAAACACTTGATTATTTACATTAACACCTTTATAAGTTTGTGCACCTTTATAATCTGCTTGATAATTTGTTGAAGCTTCTTGAATATAAATTGTATTAAATACATTATTAACATTAAAACGTAATGATAATTTATTTCTATCAGTTAATTTATAATTCCAAGTAATACCTGCATCCATTAAATTATAAGATGGTAATCTTAAATTTCCTGATCCACTATTTGCTGTATCATTTGTCACAGCACTAGTTCTAGAACCATATAATCTGTCATTATATCTATAATCAGCATCTACAGATATTCCTTTGATTACTTGGTAAACAAAACCTGCTCCAAATTGAGTTTGCGCAGCATCACCTACTCTAAGTCCATCTAATTTTTCTGTTGTTGTTGCTAACAAGTTCTGATTTTCATCATAAGCTCTAGAAATTGTAGAACCTTTATATTTCCAATCACCTAATGAAGCATAACCTTTAAGTTCTAAAGTACGAATTGGTTTATATCCCATTTCTAACTCTAATCCCTTATGTTCTTGTTTTACTCCTTGGTTAACAAAATTAACATAAGTACCAGGAGTAACTGTTGGGTATAAATTATTATTACTATCTGTAATTAACAATGAAGAACCTGTTACACGATTTTCCCAAGTTGTGTAGTAAGCATTAAAGTTTGCCCAGAAGTTTCTAGATTTAAATTTATATCCCAATTCTAAACCTAAGATTCTTTCGTTTTTAGCACTAGTATTTACGTCATTCTTATTGTTCATAAATAAATTATTATGATAAGGTTGACGAGAATAATATCCTGCGTTAGCAAATACTTTATGATTTTCTGCTATTGTAAAACTCAAACCACCTTTTAAATTATATCCCCAATGAGATAATTTTTGTGATTTTTCATTTTCTTTTGTATAATTAAAGTAATCCCAGCGTTGGTTAGTTTGATTAGAAACAGCACCTTGGAAGAATGCCGTGAAATTTTCTTTTGCATATTCAAACTGACCAAACATACCTCCGTAATTTATTCTCTCGCTATAATTATAAGACAATTTATCTGTGGCATTTTTAGCATAATGACTTATAGCATTCCAAGGGTTTGGAGAAAATGTGTTTGTGATATTATAACCATTAGGATATTGAAGATTTTTAGAAACTGTTACATAATCAGCACCCATTAAATTACCTAATTGTTGAAAATGTTCTCCTTTAAATGTTCTTAAATCAAAACCTACATTAAAGTTTAAATTATCAGTAATTTTATGATTTAAATTTGTTACTAAACCATACCATTGATGATTATTCACTGATTGACGAATTGCATAATTAGCATTTCCTCCATTTTGAGATTGTAAATCAAATTGATCTTGAATGTTTTTTAAACCTGTATCTGTATTACGAGTTGCAGAAACAGTTCCTGCTCCAGTCATTGGTCCTGTTCCTCCTCCACGTCCCCATGATGCATAAAGAACAGTTGACAATGATGTATTTTTACCTATTTCCCAATCCCAGTTAAGGTTAGCTACTGGCTTTTGATAGTAATTTCTTCTCTCATTTATTAATTTACCATTTACATAACCAGTATTGTTATTGTATTTACGCCCGTATTTTAATAAATCAGTCAATGTATTTACATTTGATTGGTCATGCCATTGTGGAGCTCCTGTAAATAAGAAGTTTAATGTATGATGTTTAGAAGGTTTATAACCAAAAGAGATAAAATAATTTTGTCCTTCACCTTTTGTACCAATGTTATATCCATTTCCTTGCCAATGCGTCATCATAATAGAAACACCAAATTTATTATTAATCAATCCAGTGTTATAAGAAAAAGTTGACTTAAAGTAATAGTTGTTAGCAATCCCCGCACTAAATTCTCCTCCTTCTTTTTTTTCTGTAGCTTTAGTTACAAAATTATATGTACCTCCTACAGAAGAAATAGCAAGCTTAGAAGATCCTAAACCACGCTGAATTTGTACTGCATTTGCAATATCTGACATTCCAGACCAGTTTGACCAATATACTTTACCATCATCCATACCATTAATTGGTTGCCCATTTAATAAAAAAGCAGTATTTGATTGATCAAAACCTCTAGTAACAACGCGAGATTCCCCAAAACCTCCAGATTGTCCAGCAACGTAAACAGATGGTGTATTAACAAAAGCTTGTGTAATATCACTTGCTCCAGCTACCTTTTGTTGAATTGCTTCTTTAGTTATTGTTGTTGCAGCAATAGGTGTTTTACGGTCATCCGCTAAATCAATAACTCCTTTACCTACAATTAATGTTTCTCCTAAAGATACATTTTCGTCCTCTTGTTGAACAACTTTTGTAGAATCTGTTGGTTCAACAACTTGAGCGAAAGATAATGTTGCCGTTAAGGCAAAAGCTCCTACTAATAAAAGCTTCATTGAGTTTAACCTCATCTTATGAAATAGTTTAAAAAGTTTACACTGTAAATGTGAATACTTTTAACGAAAGCATTATTAAGCCAGTGTTAACAAATTCTGGAGAAAACAACTATTTCTTTTAAATATGAAAAATCCTTAATTTACAATAAAATTATATTTTAAATTTATTTTATAAACATTTAATATAAATTAAATTAAAAAAATATCATAAATAAATAAAAAATAAGATATTTATTCACTTTACATAATTTAACTAAATACTGTAAATGAATAAATATCGAATAATTATTCTTAAATAAGAATTATTTAGAACTATTCTATTTAAAAAAATAAAAAAAATGTGAAAAAGAAGCTACCTATAAAGTAGCTTCTATATTTGATAATGATTGTTTATTAAAAACTATATGCTACACTCGCATTCCAAGTTCTACCTAATCCCCATCCATAACCATTAGTATCTTGTTTGATAATGTATTGATCATTAAATAAGTTTTTAATATTACCTCTGAATCTTAATTTTTGAGATCCAAATTTAACTTGATAACTTGCAC
This sequence comes from Chishuiella sp., assembly GCF_032109125.1. Taxonomy (NCBI): domain Bacteria; kingdom Pseudomonadati; phylum Bacteroidota; class Flavobacteriia; order Flavobacteriales; family Weeksellaceae; genus Chishuiella; species Chishuiella sp. Next base: position 202,481 of record NZ_DAMCLZ010000003.1, on the reverse strand, counting down.
CTAAATCTACTTTAGCAAAAGGTCTTAGTGTATTAGGTTCACTTTTAGCAGTTGCTATATTAATGTTTTCATATGTTCTAGCATAATAATTAAAATCTGTATCGAATGATAAAGATTTTGTTACATCAACCTTTGTTCCTAAACCAAAAGTAAACTGTGCCGCATTACCTACGTGATAACCATTAATATCTTTAACTCCTCCTGGTAAAACTTCATTTGTTAAATTATTTATCTCGTAATAAGGAGTTGAGTCATTATATTTCCAATTTCCTATAGAAGTAAAACCTCTCAAAGTCCATTCTCTTGATATTTTTGCATCAAAATCTATTTCAAGACCTTTATGTGTTTGTCCTAGATCTGTAGCATACTGTGTTTTTGTATACAAAACAGCATTAGTAACAGGATCTACAACATTTACATCTCCTAAATCTAAGAATCTATGTGACCATTCTGTATGATAAACATTAATATTAACATTTAACGTTTTTGTTTTATATCTATATCCTGCCTCAAAACCTGTAATTTCTTCATTTCTTACATCAGGAGTCTGTCTATCAACAGTATTATAATAAAATACATTATCTAAGAAAGGTTGACGTGAATAACGACCAACATTAGCAAAAAATGAATGCGCTTCTGCAAATGTATACGCCATACCACCTTTTAAGTTCCATCCGGTTTTATTTATTTTTTCTGAAGCTTTTTCTACACCTCCATAATTCCAACGATCAAATTTTTGATAAAATTGATTTGACAAAGCTGCCTGACCAAAAACAGAAAACCCATTTACACTATATTCTATTTGTCCAAAACCACCTTGATAATTTAATTTTTCACTATAATCACGACTTGTTCTTTGACTAGGATCAGCATATTTAAATAAAGCTTTCCAAGGGTTAGTAGAAAATGTTTCATTAACAACTACATTTTGTCCACTAAAAGCATTTTTCTGAGACCATCCACTTAAACCAAATAAATTATTCATTTGTTGAAAATGACGTCCTTGATAAAAACGAAAATCCGCACCAAAATTAATAGTTAAACCTTTTTTATTATCAAAAGTAAAATTAGAAACTGTTCCGTACCAAAAATGATTATTTACAGAAGATCTAATAGCTCCGTTTGAAACACCAGTCCCACCATTATTTCCAATCCCATCAGGATCAGCTAGATTTCTTTGCTCAATAAGATCAAAGTCTATTAAGCCATTTGTAACAGCTGAACTTGCAGTTCCTACACCAGAAGTTCCTCCTCCTGTTCCCATAGAAGCATAAACAACAGTAGATAAATTCATTTTATCATTTATTGACCAATCCCAGTTTAAATTAGCTACTGGTTTATGGTAATAATTTGTTCTTAAATTTTCCCCCTTACCTTTATAATAACCATAAGTCGTATTATATTTTCTTCCGTAACCATATTGTTCAGCAGCAGCCCATTGTTTATCACTTTTTGTAGAATAATTTTGACCATGCTCTTGAGGAGCTCCAAAAATCATAAAGTTTAAGTTATGACGCTCACTAGGCTTATAACCTACAGATATAAAATACGCTTGACCTTTTCCATTTGTTCCTTGAGCATATTTACGATGAGCTTCCCAATGATTTAATAACATAGAGAATCCCCACTTACCTTTCAATCCAGTGTCATAAGACACTGTTCCTCCAAAATAACTATCATTACCCGCAACAAAACGAGCAAAACCACCTTGTTTTCTTTCTGTAGCCTTTGTAATTATATTTACTGTTCCTCCAACTGAAGAAATTGCTAATTTAGAAGATCCTAGTCCTCTCTGAATCTGAACAGCATTAGCAACCTCAGTCATTGCTGACCAATTCGACCAATAGATATTTCCATCTTCCATTCCATTAATTGGCTGTCCATTTAATAAAAATGCTGTATTTTGTTCAGTAAATCCTCTTAAATACATATGAGAATCACCAAATCCAGAAGTTTGATCAGATACATAAACTGAAGGAGTATTAGCCATTATTTCAGGAAATTCAACATTTCCAACACCTTTATCTTGAATTTCTTGTTTTGAAATTGTAGATACAGCAACTGGAGTTTTACGATTTTCTTCAACATCGATTACTCCTTTACCAACAATTAATGTTTCTCCTAAAGATACATCTTCGTTATTCTGTTGAACTTTAGTAGAGTCTGTTGGTTCAACAACTTGTGCGTAAGTAAATGATGCCATTAAGGCAAAAGCTCCTACAAATAAAAGCTTCATTGAGTTTAACCTCATCTTGTTAAATAGTTTAAAAAGTTTACTTTGCAAATATGTAGAGACAAAATGAGATACAAGTTAACTTAATGTTAATAAATTTATATTTTTTAACTTTTTTTTATATTTAATAAAAAATTAACATTAAAAATAAATAGTACATAATTTAAACATAACTTTTTTAAATATAATTACTTAAATTAAAATACAAATTTTATTATATAAATTAATAAAATAAAATTAACATAAAATATGCTAATAAAAATACAATTCAATATTATAAAATAGTAAATTATTATTTTATCAATAAAATTGTTAAAAAAAAAATCCTAACATAAAAATGTTAGGATTAAGAATTATTCATTAATAAATAAAGTTATATTTCTTATATAATATTAAAGCATTTTAGAAATTGCTTTTAAGCTCAAATCAAAGTTTTTAGCAGAATGAATTATTGCTCCTGATGAAATAAAATCAACACCTGTTTCTGCAATTGATTTTACAGATTCCTTCGTAATTCCTCCAGAAGCTTCAGTTTTAACTCTACCATCAATAAGTTTTACTGCTTGTTTTAAATCATTTAATTCAAAATTATCAAGCATAATAAAATCAACGCTAGCTTTAAGAGCTTCTTCAACCTCTTTTAAATTTCTTGTCTCTACTTCTATTTTTAAATGTAAATGATGATTTGACAAATATTCTTTTGTTTGTTGAACAGCCTTAGTAATATTACCACAAAAATCTATATGGTTATCTTTTAACATAATCATATCATACAATCCAAATCTATGATTTTCTGCTCCACCTATTTTTACTGCCCACTTCTCAATCATCCTGAAATTTGGTGTTGTTTTACGAGTATCTAAAATCTTTGCATTAGTTCCCTTCACTAAATCCATCATTTCATTAGCATAAGTTGCTATACCAGACATTCTCTGCATACAGTTTAAAACCAATCTCTCACATGTTAAAATTGACTGTGAAGAACCTTTAACTTTAAATACTACATCTCCAAAAACAACACTATCTCCATCTTTTTTATATTGATCTATTTGTAATGACGGATCGAAAGTGTCAAAAATAATTTTAGCCAATTCTACACCTGCTATAATTCCATTATCTTTTACTTTTAATTCTGCCTCTTGAATAGAATCGTAAGGAACACAAGCTAACGTAGAATGATCTCCATCTCCTACATCTTCTAAAAAAGCTTGGCGAATAAAAAGTTGTAATTTTTCTGTTGTTATATATGGATCGTAACTCATTATCTATATGTTAGTTTTGCAAATTTTGATTGATTAAATTCTTTTTTAGTTTTATACTCATAATATTCAGCCCAACTACCATTTTCTTCACGAAAAACAATAATTAAAACTTCTACATTAGGATCATTTTCAAAAAAATTCTTTATTTGAATTTTATATTCTTTCCCGTCAATAAGTCCTTTTGTAACATCAATTAAACCCGTTTTAAAACCACTTTCAAAAGCTTCAGTATAAGGATCAACACTAGCTATTTCGAATAGATTAGAAAATTTACCTAAATAATATTCTCTATCTCCATTATTTCCATATGTTTTTAAATTAAAATCTTTATCTATTCTAACTTCTATATTCTCCTCATTTGTTTTTATTGTAAACAAAACACGCTCAAAAACTGGAAATTTTTCAAAATCATTATCCTTGTTATCAGACTCATAACGAAGAGGAAGACTCATAACAACGTCAACTGGATTATTATTCTCATCCTTACCTGGTTGAATTGTTAGTTTAGCTTTATCCATTTTACTTTGTAAAAGAATTAAACTAGACATTGCTACACTATTGAATATAGGATTATCTCCTTCAGCATATAAGTCACTGAATTTACCTTCTTTATTTATTGTAAATTTTAATTTTGATTTAGCACTTTGTACCTGTAAATAATCAGCAATATTAGAAAAATAAGTTACTTGATTTTGTATATCATGACTTAAATTAGCATTCATACAAGCAACCAAAGACCTATTCTCTGTATTTTCCTCACAACCAAAATATATCGGCATTTTTTTTGTAATAGACTTTGTTTGAGCAAAACAAAACCCGCTTATAAATAGTGTTAATAGTAAAAAAAAATTTTTCATTTATTGAATATCTTTATTATAAAAAGTACCTTTATTTTCTTTCTGACTAACACTTTGATTAATGATTAATTGAGCAACTTCTACCAAATTTCTCAACTCTAATAATTTTGTAGAAATAACAGAAAAATTATAAATTTCTTTTACCATTTTCTCTATTTCAATTATTCTTTGTTGAGCTATCTTTAGTCGGCTATCACTTCGTACGATACCGACCAATTCACTCATCATTGCTTGTAGCTGTTTACGAAGATAAGAAATCAAAACTAACTCTTCTTGAATTTTCATTCCTTCAGAATTCCATTCTGGAAAAATAAATTTATATATTGAAAAATTATTTTTATTTAACTTTGATAATGTCTTTTCTGCAGCTCTATGACCAAAAACCATAGCTTCTAATAATGAATTTGAAGCTAAACGATTCGCTCCATGTAAACCAGTATTCGTGCATTCTCCTACAGCAAAAAGATTTTTAATTGAGGTTTTTCCATTCAAATTAACATCAATTCCACCGCATAAATAATGCGAAGCTGGAACAACTGGAACCAACTCTGTAAACATATCATACCCTTCACTTTTACATTTATCGTAAATATTTGGAAAATGTTCTAAAAATTTTTTCTTGTCTAAATGTCGGCAATCAATATATACATAATCATCTCCTTTTAATTTCATTTCATTATCTATTGCTCTTGCTACAATATCTCGAGAAGCTAATTCTTCTCTAGAATCATATTTGTGCATAAATAATTCTCCATCTTTTGTTCTCAATTTAGCTCCAAAACCACGAACAGCTTCGGAAATTAAAAACAATTGACCATCAAATTCACTATAAAATGCTGTAGGATGAAACTGAATAAATTGCATTCCAGAGACAGATGCTTTTGCTCGATTAGCTAAACCTATACCATCACCTGTTGCAATAATAGGATTTGTTGTGTTTTTATACACATGACCAACTCCTCCTGTTGCCAACAATGTGATTTTAGACAAATGGCGTTCTACTTTTTGAGATTTTAAATCAAGAATATAAGCGCCATAAGATGTTATTTTATCTGAATGATGTTTTTTACCAAGATGATGTTCTGTTATTAAATCAACAACAAAATGATGAGTTAAAATATTTATATTGGGATGATTTTTAATCGCCTCTAATAATGCTCTTTCTATTTCCCAACCTGTAATATCTTTGTGATGTACTATTCTATTTTCGGTATGTCCACCTTCGCGTCCGAGATCATAAATACCTTCATGATTTTTATCAAAACGTACTCCCCATTCTATAATTTCAGCAATTCGTTCTGGTGCTTCTTTTACAACAACTTCAACAGCGTCTAAACTACATAAACCATCACCTGCTCTTAATGTGTCATCTATATGTTTTTTGAAACTATCTTTTTCGAAATCACTAACAACTGCAACTCCTCCTTGTGCATATTTTGTATTTGTTTCTTCTTCATTTGCCTTAGTTACAATTGTAATTTTTGCTTCTGGATTCTTAGAAGCAACTTTTAAAGCATAAGAAAGTCCTGCAATTCCAGAACCAATAACTAAAACATCTTGAAGCTGCATTATTTAATTTTTTCAGACAAATCCAACATTCTATTAATAGCAGCCAGTGCTTTTATACGTAAATCTTCCTCTATCTGAATTTCTGGTAATTCATATTTCATACATAGATATAACTTTTCTAACGTAGATAATTTCATATAAAAACATTCAGAACAATTACAAGATTCATCTTGAACCAAAGCTGGAATTAATTTTTTATTTGGAGCAAGCTTTGCCATTTCATGTAAAATCCCTTCTTCAGTAGCTACAATAAATTCTTCTGCATCATCTTCTACAACGTAATCCAACAAACGAGATGTTGAGCCTATAAAATGAGCAAATTTTAATAAATCTTCTTGTGCTTCTGGATGAGCAATTAATTTTGCTTTTGGATGATCTGCGATTTGCTGAGCAATTCTCTCTAAAGAAAATGCTTCATGCACAATACATGCTCCATCCCACAGAATCATGTTTCTATTACAAACCTGATTTAAATATCTACCTAAATTACGATCTGGTGCAAAAATAATTTCTTGTTCTTGTGGTAAAGAATTAATAATTGCCTCAGCGTTTGATGAAGTTACAATAATATCTGATTCGGCTTTTACACCTGCATCACAATTTATATAACTTACTACAATTGCATTTGGATATTGTTCTCGTAAACCTTTTAAACCTTCAGCTGAACAAGAATCAGCTAAAGAACAACCTGCTTTTGTATCTGGTAAAACAACTTTTTTGGTTGGATTAAGAATTTTTGCGGATTCAGCCATAAAGTGAACTCCACAAAAAACAATCATATCTGCATCTGTTTTTGCTGCTGCGCGTGCTAATTGTAATGAATCACCTAAATAATCAGCAAGATCTTGAATTTCTCCAGATTGATAATAATGTGCTAAAATAACAGCATTTTTTTCTTCTTTTAATTTCTTTATCTCTGCAATTAAATCAATTCCTTCAGGAATTTTTACATCTAAATAACCTTTATCACTAAGCTTTGTTACGGCCTGTTCTAATGCTTCCATTTATTTCTTTTTGTCTCTTTGTGTTTTATTTTATACCCAATTTCTTTTTCAAATCTTTTGATAAGGCATCTTTATGAACTGTAAAAGCAATTGATTTCATTCTAAAATATGGTTTAGACATAAAAATATGTCCATTATTTCCTAGGTTATCAGTTCCCCAAGAGTTTTTTACATCATAATATTGATTTCCTAATTGATCTTTAAGAATTCCTGTAATATGCATTAAGTGATCATCTTCGGTTGAATAATTTTCGAATGCAGCTTGACGCTCATCAGCAGAAACCCATTTCTCAGGTACTATTTGCACAAAATAATCAGACTCTTTTCCTTCTTCTGGCCAAATAGCCATACCATATTTGCTCGAAAAAGTTTTTTCAGAAACATCAGTATCAAATGCAGCTGTATATCCTCTATACAAAGCATCATCCAATGTTTTCATATATTCATCTAAAGGTAAATTATAATAATTACCATTCGAAAAATTATCTGGAACTTGTAAAATAAACTGAGAATAATATGGAGCTTGCTCAAAAGATGTTATTGTTACATAATCATCTGGATTAATCTTTAATGCTTTTGCAAATTCTTGTGGAGTATATTGTTTTCCTTCGTATGTAAATTTAGTAGGAGGAACACCTAATTTATTATCAAGCTTTTTATTAAAATTTGTTTTCCAATCTTTTGTTAAATATTGTTTTGGATTTTTTACAATAGAATCTAAATCCGTTTTTAATTCTTTAACTAATAATTGATGATCATATTTTGTATCAACTCCATTCAGACCTGAATATACTTCAACAGGAACTAAACCATTTAATCGTACTGAATTTAAGACATCATGAGACAAACCTCCTTCACTAAACTGAGCTTTACCTTGACGATAAACATAATTATATGCTTTTACAGGATATGTATAACGAACATTGTACATTTCTGATAAATCTACATCTTTACCTGTTAATCTTTTTACTTCAGACTCCAAAAAAGATGTTGTAGAGAAAGACCAACATGTACCTGTTCTTCCTTGGCTAATAATAGGCAATGCTGAATTATTAACTAGTTCTTGAAATTTGAACGGACTTTCTTGTGCAGAAGACAAAATACTGATTAATGCAAAACCAGCTAAAATATATTTTTTCATTGATGATAAACTTTATTGTTTCAAAAGTAAAATATATTTATGAAGTTTCTCATTTTAATTATTAAAATAATAGACAATAAAATTAATATTTTTTCATTTTAAAGGTATTTTATGAATTAATATTGTATTAATATTCAATTTACTATCATTTTAAAAGAATTTTCACGAAAATGCTTTATATCACTCAAAAACCTATTAACTTTGCTCAAACATTACGCAAATGCAACCAAGAGAAGATTTTTTGTTGAAAGCCTACGAGCTTGGAATTATAAAATTTGGAAACTTCACTTTAAAAAGTGGTATTGAATCTCCTTTCTATGTCGATCTTAGACCTTTGGCTTCTAGCCCTCAATTATTAAAAACACTTGCTAATAATTTACTTGATTTAGTTGAAGATGTAGATTATGATTTGATTTGTGGTGTTCCTTATGCTGCATTACCAATGGCAACTACAATGAGTTTAACATCAAACATTCCTTTAATTATCAAAAGAAAAGAAAATAAAGGATATGGGACTAAACGAATGGTAGAAGGTGTTTTTGCTGAAGGACAGTCTTGTCTTCTAGTAGAAGATGTTATTACTTCTGGTCAATCATTATTAGAAACAATTGATCAAGTAGAACGTGAAGGATTAAAAGTTAAAGATCTTGTTGTTGTACTAGATCGCGAGCAAGGTGGTTCTGACAAATTAAAAGAACAAGGATATAATGTAAAAACATTATTTACTATTAATGAAGTAATTGATATCTTACATAAGTATCATCGTTTAAATGATGCAGAAACTAAAAAGATAAAAGACTTTTTAGCTTTACCTCCTGAAGCTGCTCCTGCAAAACAAAGAATCGCATTAGAGGATAAAAAAATTGTTCATCCTGTAGGAAAGCGTTTAGTTGAATTAGCAATAAAAAAACATTCTAATTTAATTGCTTCTGCTGATTTAATTACTTCAGCAGAAATCATTGACTTTGCCAAACAAGTAGGTGATCATATTGTTGCACTTAAATTACACTCAGATATTATTCAAGATTTTTCTGATAATTTAATTACTACTTTAAAACAAATTGCTCGCGAAAAAGAATTTTTATTATTCGAAGACCGAAAATTTGGTGATATAGGAAACACTCAAGAATTACAATTCAAAAAATCTATTTATAAAATTTCTGATTGGGCTGATTTAGTTACAGTACATCCTATTGGAGGTTTAGAATCATTAAAAGTTTTTGAAAACACTGGAGTTATAACTATTGTTGAAATGTCTTCTAAAGGTACTTTAACTGATGATTATTACTTTACAAAAGCAATTAATGTTTCGGAAGAATCTGGAAATGTATTAGGAGCTGTTGCCCAACGTCAAATCCCAGATAATTTATTACTGTTCACTCCTGGAGTAAATATTTCTTCTTCTGGAGATAATAAAGGACAGCAATACAATACTCCTGAACTTGTATTTAAAAACTACCATACAGATTTTATGATAGTTGGTCGTGGAATTTATAAAGCTGCTGATGTAAAAACAGCTGCAAAAGAATACCAAACATTAGGTTGGATTTCTTATTTACAAAGTTTAAATGATTAATTTTAAATTTATATATTCAATAAAAAAGCAAGCTAAAATAGCTTGCTTTTTTATTTATTATCCTTTATTAATATTTTAATTGAAATTTTACGTAAGTAATTTTTTTACCCTCTTCTAAAAATTTTGATTCATAATATGTTTGTACATCAGTAACAATATCTGGAATATCAGAATGATCTGGATGATAAACATCGTGTGTAGAACGAATAACTTTATGACCTTCAATATGAATTACACCATGTGTATAACCATGAAGAAATTCTGAATCAGTTTTCAAATTAACTGTTCCTTCTGGTTTTAAAATTTTATTATATCTTCTTAAAAATTCAGGATCGGTTAAACGATGTTTTGTTCTTCTAAATTTTATTTGAGGATCTGGGAAAGTAATCCAAATTTCACTTACTTCATTTTCAGCAAAAAGATGATCTATAATTTCAATTTGAGTTCTCAAAAAACCTGCATTATCAATACCTTCTTCTAAACAAGTTTTTGCCCCTCTCCAAAATCTAGCTCCTTTTATATCAACACCAATAAAGTTTCTGTCTTTATCTTTACGAGCCATAGCTACAGTATATTCACCTTTACCACAACCAAGTTCTAAAACAATTGGTTTATCATTTTTAAAAAAGTCTTTATTCCAATTTCCTTTTAATGCAAATTCATTTGTAGCTTCTTCTCTTGTAGGTTGAACTACATTTTCAAAAGTTTCATTTTCATTAAATCTTCTGATTTTATCTTTTCCCATATCGGATAATATTTTGCGCAAAATTACATGATTTTGATTAATCTAAAAAACTGTTCTAAAAACACATATATATCAGTAAATAGTAATAATGTAAAAAGGTTTATTATTTTTGTATCGAAAAACAAAAATTAAAATAATGGATTTTATCAAACAATTTCATAGTGGATGGGCTTATTTAGTGATTCTTATGGGAGTTATCTTTATTGTGTCTACACTAATTTATGCTATATCTAAAAATCAAACAACACCTTCTTTGAGAAAAATTGGATTAGTAACAACAATCGTATTTCATGTTCAATTATTAATTGGTTTAATATTTTACATCATGAAATTCACAGCTTTAGAACCTTCTAATATAATGTCTGACCCTGCGTTAAGATTAACTTTTGTTGAACACCCAATGATGATGATTGCTGGAGTTGTATTTATGACAATTGCTAATGCAAAATTAAAAAGATCTCCAATTGTAAAAATGAATGTAGTAATTTTTGCTATTATAGGTTTAGCTTGTATTTTAAGCAGAATACCATACGACATTTGGTTATCTTAATAAAGTAAATTTATTTCATCTCTAACTACTTTTATAAATTATAATTTTTGGCACTTCATTTGTGTGTGTATAACAAAATGAATTAAAATGAAATACATTAAATATTTATTTTCGCTACTATTAGTCTTTTCTTGTATGAATATTTTTGCTCAAGGCTTTCATACAGCTAATATAAAAGTGGACTACGAACAAGAGACAGGAACACTAAATATAACTGCTCGTACATTTACAGATCAGTTAGAAAAAGTTGTAGGTACAGATGTTTCTAATAAATCTACTTTTGAAAACAAATTAAAATCTTATGTAAATAATAATCTTGACCTTAAAGTCAATGGTAAATCATTAGGAACATCATATTATGGATATCAAGTAAATGATAAGTCTACTAGAATTTTCTTCAAATTTGAAAATGTTTCTGATATAAACTCAATTGAATTAAAGATTAGTTTATTAACTGATGTATTTTCTGATCAACAAAACATTGTAACATTTGATGTTAAAAACAAGAAAAATACAACTTTCCTTACAAAACAAAATACAGTAGTTAGTTTAACTTTTTAAAGAATTAAATAGAAACTATTAAAAAAAAGCCTGATAATTATCAGGCTTTTTTTTACATATTTTAGATATTATTTTTCTCCATTAAGAACTTTATGCATTTGCTCTTTATCTAATTGACCTTCCCAATTTGATACAACAACTGTAGCAACTCCATTCCCTATAACATTTGTTAAAGCTCTACATTCTGACATAAATTTATCTATACCAAGAATCAAAGTCATCCCTGCTATTGGAATGTCTGGGACCACTGCTAATGTTGCTGCAAGTGTAATAAACCCAGCTCCTGTAACTCCAGCAGCTCCTTTTGAACTTAAAATTGCAACACCTAATAATGTTGCCATTTGCGAAACACTTAAATCTATGTTACAAGCTTGAGCAATAAAAAGAGCAGACAATGTCATGTAAATATTAGTACCATCCAAGTTAAAAGAATAACCAGTTGGTATTACTAAACCTACTACACTTTTTTCACATCCCATGTTTGTAAGTTTACTCATCATTCCAGGAAGCGCTGGTTCAGAAGAACTCGTTCCTAAAACCAAGAAAACCTCCTCCTTTATATAAGCAATGAATTTAAATATATTAAACCCATTTAGCTTTGCTACAAAACCTAGAATAACAGATACGAATATAAAAGACGTAAAATAGAATGTTAAAACTAATCCAAATAAATTTTTAAGAGATTCTATCCCAAATTTACCAATTGTAAAAGCTATAGCTCCAAAAGCACCAATAGGAGCTAACTTCATTAATATTGCTACAATTTTAAATACAGGAATCATACAAGCATTTAAAAATTCTGTTACAGGTTTACTTTTTTCTCCTGTAAGAGCTAAACCAACACCAAATAAAATTGCAACAAATAAAACTTGAAGAATAACATCACCAACCAAAGGTTGAAAAAGTGAATCTGGTATTATATTAAAAACAAATGACTTTAAATCACTCTCTTCAGCAGCTTTTACATATTTTGATATCTGAGAGGAATCTAAACTTGCAGGATCTATATTTAATCCTTTTCCTGGTTGAATAAAATGACTAACAATTAATCCAACTATTAAAGCTAACGTAGAAAAGAATATAAAATAACTAAATGCTTTTCCCGCAACTCTTCCAACTTTTTTAAGATCATTCATTCCAGCAATTCCTGTAGAAACAGTCAAAAATATTACTGGAGAGATAATCATTTTAATTAATTTAATAAATCCATCCCCAAGAGGTTGCATTTTTTCTCCTGTTTCTGGATAATAATACCCTAAAGCGACTCCTATAACGATTGCGAAGATCACTTGTACATACAACAATTGATAAAACTTTTTAGGTTTTTTCTCTTGTGTTTCTTCTAAATTGATGTGCATTATGTGGTTTTTTTATACCCTCCAAATATATAAATCTTTTGAAAAATTAAAGGTTATTAGTTATTTTATTTAAATATATTAACTAATTCTCTAAAAAATGTATAATTATTATACAAATTGAAAATTATATGCTTAATTACATTAAAAATCATCATTAAATAATAAAATTATTAAAACAAATCATAAAACAACTTGTTTTTTCAAACAAAAAACACATAAAACACTGTTAATCAGCACGAAAATTTTACGAAAACTGTACTTTAAAATAAAAAAATCATATAATAAACCTTAATAGTATACTTATTATGAATTTTTTATAATCATTTTTTTTCATGAAATTTGTCATAACAAACAAAAGAATTAAAAAAATATGTCAATAGCAAAAACAGCAAAAGAATCTTTTTCTGTGATGACCAATCTCGTTTTACCAAGTGAAACAAATAATTTGGGAAATATGTTTGGTGGAGAATTATTAGCATCAATGGATAGAATTTCATCTATTTCTGCAAAAATGCACGGAGGAAGCTTCTTAGTCGTTACTGCAAGTGTAAACCACGTTGCGTTTAACATACCTATTCCTATGGGAAGTACAGTTAAACTTGAATCAAAAGTTACACGAGCTTTTAACTCCTCTATGGAAGTATATGTAGATGTTTTTGTTTATGATTATGAAAACAGTTGCTATAACCAAACAAATACAGGTATCTATACATTTGTAGCAGTAGATAAAGATAATAAACCTGTAAAAGTTCCTGAATTGATTCCTGAAACTGAACAAGAAATAGAACGATATAATGGCGCACTAAGAAGAAAGCAATTGAGTTTAGTTTTATCTGGACGAATGAAACCAGAAGAAGCTACTGAATTAAAATCATTATTTATCAAATAGAAAAATCTGTCCAAATTTGGACAGATTTTTTTTTGACATAAATACAATAATTTATTTTAATATTTAAAGAATAATATTCTGTTTTTATAATCTCATATCTAATTCATTAATAAATGCATACATTCACTTAACTATCATTATTTATAAATTCAATAATGATTAAAGTGGAAATTCTTTTCTCATTAGATACATTTTAACTTCGGTTCAATTACCAATTAAGAAGTAATTGTAAGTTAAAGCCAAATATGGAGAATGAACATGGTAAAAAATAAAAATGCTGAGCATTGCCCAACATTTTTAGATTTAGTTCTTATAAAAAAACTATTATTTTACGACAACAGTTGTTGTTGCTTTTTGTATTTCACCTGTCTTTTGTGACTCAACATCCAATTGTAACTTATAATTTCCTTTTGTTGTAAATGTATAAGATAAAACTCTTTGATTACTTATTATTGTATTACCATCTGTTAAATTTGTCCAAGTATAAGTAGCCAAAGGAAAACCTGTTATATTTGGTTTTATATATGTTTGTACATCAACTTTTGTACTATAGCTAGAGTTTAATTTCACACTATCATACAATTGTATTGTTGTTTCGTCTTCGCTACAACTTTGTAAAAAAGATAAACCCAATACAACTGCTACTATTTTTGAATATTTCATATTTTCTTATTTTTTACTTATATAAAAAAGCAATGTGCCCCGGAATAATTCCTGTTGCTACTTTTGTTTTGTAAACTCCGTTTTTATCAAAAGAATAAAGATAACCAGAAGATGTATAATTACCAGCATCTGTGATATAAATATCTTTTGAAATTGGATTAACACTAATACTATACGGCGATACAATATCTTTCACATTAGAATCAGTAATAAAATCACTTGAAGTCACTGTCTCTGTTTTTGTATTTATTAAACCATAAGTTGCTGAAGAAGTTACATAACTATATGAATAATAGTAAAGTTGATTATTGTCTATTGTAAAATTAGAAATAGGTAAATTAAATGTTTTTTTGACTTGATGGCTTTGTGAATCTATAACATACAAATTAGATGAAACATCAGAATAATTTCCTCTTGAAGAAATATATAAATCATTATCTGAATCTTTTTCTATTTGATTTAAATTAATACCAACTTCAATTTTAGATGTTTCTACGAAAGAACTTAAATCTATAACAGATACCGTATTTTCATAATCATTTGTAGTTGTATATCCTCCAGAATTAGCTACAAACAATTCATTTCCTACAATTTCTAAACCATCTGGCTGACGACCTACTTCTAACTCTCTTGTAATAGCTAATGTTAATGTATCTATTTCTACAACTTTTCCATTAGAAGAACTTATATCTGTTGATATTGGAGCATATGATGTTGCATAAGCTTTACCATTTGCGAATTTTATATATCTTCCATTATCTAAAGAAATAGTCGCTAAATGTTTTGCTGTTTTTGCATTCATAACTTCAATGATATTTGAACCATTGATGATAGCATACATTTTACTTCCATATATTTTCACGTCATTACCTGTATCTCCTAATTCTTTTACAATTGTTGGGTTAGCAGTTGCATAAATATCAGATTTATAAACTCCATTTTCAAGATCCATAAAATCTAAAGAAGCACTATTTGTTCCATAATTACCTTCGTTTAATACATAAAACCCTGATAGCTCTGTATTTTCAGGATCAGTAACATCAGTATCATCTCCATCAAAAACATAGTTATCTTGTTGACAACTGTATAAAGATATTAGTACTATAATAAAAGAAAAAATTAGTTTATAATTTTTCATAAATCTATATTTAATATTAATTTAAATTGACGCCCAGGCATTGGATAATTTAAAACTACATCATATTGTTGATTCAATATGTTATTTAGTTCTAATGAAATTTTTAATGTTTTATTGTTTAGTTGAAACATTTTTTGTAATCCTAAATCATTCGTAAACCAAGGATTTAATCTATTTTTTTTGATATTATCCATATGAACATTGTATCTTTCTCCTACATAAATAAAACTATAATTTAAATTCCATGTTTTCCAAGTTGAATTAAGAACAAAAGATCCACTATTTTTCGGAGTATATGAAATTTGATTTTTATAATATGAATCTTTTGAATTTGTTACATTTATAGCTTCAAGATAACTATAATTAATCATTGTAAAAAAATCTACATTACCTAAAGTAAATTTTGTATTAAATTTTACATCAATACCTTTCATTTTTGTACGCCCAAGATTCATCATTGTCCATCGGAACATATTCCCAGATGGTATTGCTACAATTTTATCTTTTACTTCATTATAATAGGCATCTGTGGACAATTTAATTGATTTTAAAAAACCATCAAACATTTTTGTATAAGAAAATCCTAAATCATATTGTGTTGTATATTCTGGCTTTAGATTTGCATAACCTATATTTGTATAATACAAATCATTGAAAGTTGGCATTCTAAAAACTCGCTTGTAGAAACCTTTTAATTCGAAATCTTGATCTTGAAATGGTTTATAAGTTGCTATAAAAGTTGGTGTCCAAATATTTTTATCTGGGGATGCTGTATTTTTTTCAACTTTATCTTTTACAAACGTCCCTAATAAACTTCCTTGTACATTTACTTTTCCAAAACGATATGTAGAAGCTAAAGCGATTAAGTTTGTATTCCTTGTAGGATAAGAAAAATTACCTAAATCAGCATCCATATTATTGTATTGATGATCGATAGAAAGATTTACATCCCAATCCTTATTTATTGAATATAAATTTGACCATGATATGTAAAATTCTCTTTGTGTATATCTATTATTTGTTTTGTAAGACGATATTGTATCTATATAATGTGTAAAATCATAGGCAAATTTTGCATTAATTTTTGATTGAAAATTTTTAATTCTTCGCTCATAAGTTCCTTGTAGAAAATAATCTTTGTCTTGTAATGTTTGCCCTCTTGTATCAAATTGATTACGAACAATTGCAGCTGGTATTCCTCTATCAGAATTATATAAATAACCTTTTACATTCCAGTTAGAATTATTCCCTTTTCCAAACAAACTTAATTCGACTCTTTTTGCATCTACCTGGCCATCTCTTCTTTTTAGTACAGTATCGTAAGCAATTTTACCATTTCTAAAATACCTCTTATAACGATATTTATATACTCCATTTGTTTTAATATATTCAGTACTTAAAACAGCTGACAATTGATTATTAATTTTATATTCTACTCTTACAGAAGGATTAATTAATTGTATAGATCCTAATTTATAACGTAAAAATGCATTAACAGATTTATCCTCTTTAAAAATAGGTTTTTTGGACTGTAAATAAATAGAAGATGCAGTAGAATAATCCTTTGCTGACTGAAAAATATTACTTTTCTGCCCGTTATATAATGAAATAGATTCTAAGTCATCTAAAGAAAATTTACCTAAATCAACAATTCCATTCTGTGCATTACCCAATTGTATTCCATCATAAAAAACACCAACATGTTGTGATCCCATTCCACGCACATCTACTGTTTTTAAACCTCCTGTTCCCCCATAATCTTTTATCTGCACACCAGAAAAAAATCGAATAGCATCAGCAACAGAATGGCTATTAAGAGATTGAAGTTGTTCTCCTTTTAATATTTGTGCTGGAATAACTGATTTTTGATTTGCAGAAAGAATTTCAACTTGTTGTAATTCCAAAATACTATCTCGATTAATTTGTGCAAACGCAGAATGAATCGAAATGATAAATAATAAAAAGCTATATACTATTTTTTTCATTGAAATTATCAGTTAACAAAAAGAAAGAATGCCCAACATTTCTTCTTTCTACTTTATAAAGTTAAGACAAAGTTAAAATAAAGATATTTAATACACTAGGCAAAACAACTTATTAGCTTCTACTTTAAAATAATTTTTAATCTCTAAAAGTTGATAATTAGTAGAGTAAGTTGAGTATATATAAATAATATAAGTGTTTAAAAAAAGTTAATCTATTTAATTATCAATATATTATAAATAAAAAATAGTATCTTCATTAAAATTGTCAAACTTAATTTTATTAATTCATGAGTATAAAAGACCAATTATTAGAATTAGCGAACAAGAAAAATTCGCCTTCAGTAACAATCGCTTTCAATACACACAGAACTTCGCCTGATAATCAAAAAGATTTGATTCAATTAAAAAACCTTGTTAAAGAGGCTGAAGAAAGAATCTTGAAAGAATACGATAAAAAAGAAGTTCAGGATATTTTAGAAAAATTAAATCAATTGCCTGATGAACTTGAGGTTCACAAAAATTTAGAAAGTATAAATATCTATTTATCAAAGAATACTTTCGAGTTTATTCGTACAACTTGGCCTTTAACTACAGAAGGTGTTTGGATTGATGATTCTTTTGCTATCCGCCCTCTTATCAAGGAAATCAACAGAAATAAAGAATATTTTGTTCTATACCTTACTCAAAAAGGTGTTCATCTATACGAAGCGTTAAATGATTCTATTGTTAGAGAAATAGAAAATGATGATTTTCCATATACAGAAGCTAATTACGATCTGTCTCACTTATTCTCAAAAGGAAACAAACAATCTAATCAATTAAAAGAATTTTATAACCAAGTCGATAAAGCATTACTTCGTGCGAATCCCGAAGCTTCTTTACCTTGTTTGGTTGTTTCTACAGAAGAAAACTATAGTCTTCTACTTGCAGTAGCAGATAATCCATCAATTTACATCGGAAGCGTTTCTACAGATTTCAATTCTCCAACTCAAAAAAATGAGTTCATGAAATTGGCTTGGGAATTTATAAAAAAATTACAACATAACGATCGTGCAAAATATATTGCAGAAATGCAAGAAGCTGTTGGTAAAGGACAAGTTATTACTGATCTACAAGAAATTTATCAAGCTGCATTAGATGGAAAAGGAGATTTGTTAATTGTACATCAAGATTTTCATCAACCTGTAAAATTTATAAACGAAAGAACTTTCGAAATTATTGATGATGCTACAGAAAATGGAGCTGTCGATGATATAACAAGCACAATTGCTTGGGAAGTAATAACCAAGAAAGGTAAAGTATTCTTTACGAGTCAAGAAGAAATAAAAGATTTAGGAAAAATTGTTTTAAAAACGAGATATTAAAAGTAATCTTCTCGAATTAAAATAGGGTAGAAAGATAAAATCTTTCTACCCTATTTTAATTCGTACCAAAAACATTCAATATCCCAATTAACTAAAGGAAATGAATGTGTAACTTCAAATCCTATTTTTTCTAAAACATGTCTAGAAGCTAAATTATCAACATGCGTAATTGCATTCAATTTAAAATGCGTCATATTATTTTTGTAATAATCTATACATGCTTTTGCAGCTTCTGTAGCATATCCTTTTCCCCAAGCTTCTTTTCTGAATCGATAACCAAAATCCAAATAATCAAATTTATTGTCTATTGCCTCTTTTTCCTCAATAAATTTAAAGCCTGTCCAACCTATAAACTGATTGGTTTCCTTTTCAATAACCGCAACTCTTGCAACGCCAAATTTTTCGTATTGTTCCAATAAAGCATTTATAACCTCTGTTGTTTCATCTAAACTTTGTAATGGCTCAGCTCTCAAAAAAGTATGAACTTCAGGTTGAGAATCCATTTCATAATATGCTTGTAGATCATCAATGGTGATTGGACGAATAATTAATCTATCCGTTTCTAAAACTGGTGTATAATTCATTTTTAATATTTTAATAAAAATATTTATATTTGATAAGATATGAAATTTTATATTTTTAGCCTACTTTTTTCTTTAAATCTATTATTAAGTTTTGGACAAACAGTCTACAAAACACCTTCTGGAAGTAAGTATCATACTTCTAGTTGTCGTTATGTTAAAAATGTTTCTAATAAATTAAGTATTTCCGAAGCAAAATCAATAGGATTAACTCCTTGTAGCCAATGTAATCCAACAAAAATAACTTCAAATAATAAATCTACAGGATTAGGAATAAGAGTTAACGAAGCAAAAGGAGTTTCTAGTAGAGCTGTACAATGTAGAGGAAGAACAAAATCTGGGGTTAGATGTAAAAGAATGACAAAAAATAAAAACGGTTATTGTTTTCAACATGAGCAATAAATTTTGATTAAAATAAGAAACCCCAATATTTAAAATATTGAGGTTTTTTTAATTCATTTATTTCAACTCTAAATACGAGAAGCTTTCTTTATCCTACAATGTTAATAATCTTTCCTGGAACGATAATCACATTCTTCGGTGTACGATCTCCCAATTGTTTTATTGTACGTTCATCTTTCATTACAATTTCTTGTATTTCATCTTTTGATAATGATAAAGGTAATTCTAATAAGAATTTCATTTTACCATTAAAAGAAACAGGATATTCTTTAGAATCTGCAACTAACCATTTCTCTTCAAATACAGGAAAATCAGCATTAGCAACAGATGTTTCATGTCCTAATTTTTCCCATAATTCCTCAGCAATATGTGGTGCATAAGGAGAAATAATAATTGCTAAAGGCTCTAAAATTGAACGCTTATTCGTTTTTAATTTTCCTAATTCATTCACAGCAATCATAAATGTAGAAACAGAAGTATTAAAAGAGAAATTATTTACATCTTCATCAACCTTTTTAATCGTTTGGTGCAACACTTTCATTTCTTCTTTTGTAGGTTCTTCCTCAGAAACTAAAAATGCTTCATTTTCTCCTGAATGGAATAATCTCCAGAATTTTTTCAAGAAAGAATAAACACCAGATAAACCTTGTGTATTCCATGGTTTTGTTTGCTCTAATGGTCCTAAGAACATTTCGTATAAACGTAAAGAATCTGCTCCGTATTCTTCGCAAATTGTATCAGGAGAAATAACATTATATTTCGATTTAGACATTTTTTCTACCTCACGTCCTGTGATGAATTTTCCATCTTTTAAGATAAATTCTGCATTAGCAAATTCACCATTTTTAAATTTTCTAAATTCATTAATATTCAATTCATCTCCTCCATCTTTTAAGATATTAACATCTACATGGATTGGAGTAAATTTAATAGGACCCATTAAAACTAAATCTCCATTATAGGCATCTTTTATTTCTTTATTATAATTGATAAATTCTATTCCTAAATCAGAATTTAATTGTGATTTGTTATATATATCAACTATATCTTTTGAAAAGAAAAATGTTTTATGTTCAAAATCAACTTCTTTATCCGGATCAGCGTCATAACTAAATTGAAAATTTAAATTTGCTCTATATGCAAAAGCACTCATTCCCAAAATCATACCTTGGTTAATCAGTTTTTTTGCATATTCGTCTGTAGGAACTAAACCTTTATCAAACAAGAATTTTTGCCAAAAACGAGAATACAATAAATGTCCTGTTGCATGTTCAGAACCTCCCATGTATAAATCTACATTTTGCCAATAATCTACAGCTTCCTTAGATACAAATTCATTGTCATTCTTTGCATCCATATAACGTAACCAATACCAAGAAGAACCTGCCCAACCTGGCATTGTATTTAGTTCTATTGGGAAAATAGTTTCGTTATTGATTAAAGTATTATCTACAACTTGATTAGTTGTTGTATCAAAAGCCCATTTTGTTGCACGCCCTAATGGTGGCTCACCTTCAGATGTTGGTAAATATTCGTCCACTTCAGGTAAAATAATTGGTAAAGCTTCTGTAGGAATTGTGTAAGGCATCCCGTCCTTGAAGTAAACAGGAACCGGTTCTCCCCAATATCTTTGACGAGAGAAAACAGCTTCGCGTAAACGGAAGTTTGTTTTTCCTTGTCCAAAACTTTTTTCTTCTAAAGCTTCAATCGCTTTTGCAACCGCTTGTTTATAATCTAATCCGTTTAAGAAATCAGAATCTTGTAATTCGAATCTACCTTTTTCTGTAAAAGCAGCTTCAGAAATATCTTGATTTTTGAAAATATTAATAATTGGTAAATTGAAATGATTTGCAAAAGCAAAATCACGTTCATCACCAGCAGGAACAGCCATTACAGCTCCAGTTCCATAAGAAGCCAATACGTAATCACCAATCCAAATCGGAATTTGTTTTCCTGTAAATGGATGAATGGCGTAAGCCCCGGTAAATTCTCCTGTAATATTTTTAGCATCCGCTAAACGATCACGTTCAGAACGTTTTGAAGTATAATCGACATAAGCATCAACTTTTGCTTTGTTTTCTGCTGTTGTAATTTGAGAAACTAAAGGATGCTCTGGCGCTAATGTTACATAAGAAACACCAAAAACAGTATCAGGACGAGTAGTAAAAACTTCAATTTTGTCATCGTTTCCTACAACATCAAAAAAGATTGATGCACCTTGCGATTTACCAATCCAATTTTTTTGAGATTCTTTGATCGGATCTGGCCAATCTAATTTATCTAAACCAGTTAATAAACGATCAGCGTAAGCCGTGATACGCATCATCCATTGTGTCATTTTTTTGCGCACAACAGGGAATCCTCCACGTTCAGATAATCCGTTAATTACTTCGTCATTCGCTAAAACAGTTCCTAAATCTGGACACCAGTTTACTTCTGCTTCTGCTAAGAAAGTTAAACGATATTTTAATAAAATAGCTTGTTGTTCCTTCTCTGAAAAAGCATTCCATTCCTCAGCAGTAAAAATTTCGATATCTTCATCAGCAACAGCATTCACATTTGCATTTCCTTCTGCTTGGAATTTCTCTATTAATTGACTGATAGATTCTGCTTTATTTGAATCATTATCATAATAAGAATCAAATAATTCATTAAAAATCCATTGTGTCCATTTATAATATTCTGGATTTGAAGTACGAATTTCTCTATCCCAATCATATCCTAATCCAATTTTTTTCAATTGATTTTCATAACCAGCAATTTGATTTCCTTGTTTATCAACGCCACCTTCAATGTTCACTTTTGTTGTAACACTAGGATGTTGACCAGTCTGTATTGCATATTGCTCTGCAGGAAGACCAAAAGAGTCATATCCCATTGGATGTAAAACGTTAAACCCTTTTAATCGTTTATAACGAGAATAGATGTCAGATGCAATATATCCTAGTGGATGACCAACATGCAATCCTGCTCCAGAAGGATAAGGAAACATATCTAACACATAAAATTTAGGCTTATCTGATTTATTTTCAGCTTTAAACGTTTTGTTATCGAACCACTTTTGTTGCCATTTTTGTTCGATTTCATTCGGATTATATTGCATTACTGATGATTATATTAAAATTAAATTTTTCACAAATTTACATTTTTTATACTTCTTTTTAATTAGAATATAGATATTTGTATAAGAGAAGTAACCACCTCTTAGAATTTTAACTATGAAAAAAGAATTAATATTATATTATATTGGGGTCTTTATATTTTTTACTGCTTTAATATTTTCAGTACGACATGTTGTAAATACAACTCGTATGTTTGTTAGTTTTGAAACAGGATTTAATCCTGTACTTATAAAATGGGGTATTGATAAAAATGATTCAACATTACGAATTAAGGATCCAATACATCTTAGAAAAGACTATCACCTAATAAAATATGATGACAATTCTTTTATCCAAAATGATTCTGTTTTATTTGCTGATTTAGAAAGTGATTCTATTCCTAATAAAGGTAATTTACTTAATATTCAACCTCCTTACTATATTTGGAAAGAGGCTAATAATGATACTTTAAAAGTTTTTAAACATGGCGTAACACTTAAATTTACAAGCAATCTAAAATAATTATTATGTTTTAGGTAAATAAAATGAAAACACTGAACCTTTTCCTACTTTACTTGTAACATAAATTTTTTCATTATGAGCTTCTAAAATATGTTTTACAATAGCTAAACCTAATCCTGATCCTCCATTATTTCTATTTCTAGATTTATCTACACGATAGAATCTTTCGAAAACACGATCTAATTCATCTTGTTTAATTCCAACTCCTTGATCTTTTACCGCTATTTGAATTTTATGATCAAATTCTTCAAATTCAATGCTAATTTCAGTATTGGGATTAGAATAATTAATTGCATTTACAACTAAATTAATTAATACTTGTTGTATTTTCTGAATATCCCCTTTTACTTTTACAGGTTGATTAACTGGATGATTTAGTGTAAGTTTAATATTATTTTTTTCGGCTTTAATTTCTAATAAATCTATTACATCTTGTACAAGAGCTGAAATATTAAATGTAGAATACTCTATATTAATCCTTCCTTTTTCTAATTCAGAAATCATATCCAAATCATTTACTAAATAAATTAGTCGATCGACAGATTTATTAATTCTATTTAGATATTTATCTCGAATATTTTCATCATCTAAACCTCCTTCTATCAGCGTTAGAAGATAACCTTGTACTGAAAATAGAGGTGTTTTAAGCTCATGAGAAATATTACCTAAGAAATCTCTACGATAATTTTCTCTCTCATTAAGGATAACGATTTCTTCAGATTGATCTTTTGTAATTGTTGAAATTTGCTGAGAAAGTTCCTCAAAATCGATTTGGTTCGATTGAAATTGTGGAATATTTTTAGATAATTCTGTAAAATCTTTTCTTCGTTGATTTTTTAGAAAAAACCAATAAAAAATAGTCAACCCTAGTAATAAAAATATAGCAAGACTTATAAAGAAAACTTTTTCTTGTAATATAATATCTATGTTACCAAACCAAAGAAATGCAAAAAAAACAAATCCTGTACCTAAAAAAAGTGTGCTAAAAAAAGCGTATAAAAAAATATTCTTAACTCTAAAAGTAGAAGCCATTTTAGCTTATTAATCGTTTATCTTGTATCCTATTCCTTTGATAGTAGAAAATCTCTCGTTACCAAATTTTTCTCTTAATTTCCTCATATGTACATCAATTGTACGACCTCCTACAATAACTTCATTTCCCCAAACTTTTTCTAAAATTTCTTCTCTTTTAAAAACTCTTTCAGGATTAGAAGCAAGAAGTGCTATTAATTCAAATTCTTTACGAGGTAATGAATAATCTTCTCCTTGGAAATTCACTTTATAAGTTTGACGATTAATTTCAAAATTCTTAATTTTAATATAATCATCTTTTAGATTATCTGTTGGTTGTTTTAATTTTAGTAAAGCATTCAATTTACTAATCAAAACTTTTGGTTTTATAGGCTTAAGAATGTAATCATTTGCTCCTGCCTCATAACCAGCTAATTGAGAAAAATCTTCTATTCGAGCAGATAAAAATACAACTAATGTATTCTGAAAAGAATCTAATTTTCTTAATTCTGTACACATTTCCATACCATCCATTTGAGGCATCATGACATCTAATAGAATTAAATCTGGTCTAAAAATTTTTGCTTGTTTTAATCCTTCAACTCCATTCTGGGCTGTTTCTACTTCAAAACCTTCCTTTTTTAGATTATAACCAATAAATTCTAAAATGTCTGGTTCATCGTCAACTAATAAAATCTTAATGTTCTTCATAATTTGTTTGTAATAACTAATAAATAATTAGCTGATGTAAAATTAAGCTTAAATCTTAGGCGAATTTTAATAAAGAGATTTCTTAACATTCATTTAAAATTACACTTTTTTTATAACAATTGCATAACAAATTGTTTACATTATTTAAAAACGTTTCTCATTCAAATAAAGCAATTTTGATTCCACAAACACGAATTAACGATAAGAATGAAACGCAATTTAACATTACTACTATTAGTGGGATCTTCTGCTTTATTTGCTCAAACAAATATAAAACTAGAAGGAACTTTATTTGATCAGAAAACAAATCAGCCTCTAAAAGAGAAAACTTTTGTCATAGAAAATCTTAATATACAAGCTAAAACTGATAAAAAAGGACATTATGAAATTTCTATCCCTGATGATGCTGTAGAGATTGATTTAAAAATAGATGGTTATCAAACAATTACTCAGAGTTTAACAGATTCTAATAATTATAATTTATATCTAAATCCAATCGATATTAGTAATATAGATTTATCTACAGCTGTTGTAACTGCTACAAAAAATAAATCTTCTGAAGCTAATTTGCTGAATATGCAAAAAAAATCTTCTGAAATTGTTGAGAGAATTGGAGCAGAACAACTAACTAAGCAAGGTGTTAGTGATGTTGCTACAGCTATTACTAAAGCTTCTGGAACGATAAAACAAGAAGGATCAGGAATTATTTTTGTTAGAGGTTTAGGAGATCGTTTTAATTCTACTACTCTTAATGGATTATCTATTCCATCTGATGATCCTGAAAATAAGAATTTAAACTTAGAAATTTTTAAAACAAATATGGTTGATTATATTTCTTTAGAAAAATCATTTTACCCTAGAATGATAGGTGATTTTGCTGGAGCAAATATTGATATTGTTTCTAAAGAACAAACTGGTAAGGCTTATGTAAGAGTTGGTTTAAATTCTTCTGTTAATTTACAAACAATAGACAATAATAAATTCAAATTACAAGATGGACCTAATTTTTATGGGTTCAAAAAAAATGAATTACCGACTAATATTAATCCTGTAAAACAATATGCATTTGATACTAGTTGGGATTACAAAAGAGGAAAAAATACTTTTAACAGTGGTTTAGATTTAGAAGCTGGTGGTAACTTAAAAATAGGTTCACAAGGAAGATTATCTATTTATGGTTATGTAGGTTTTGATAATGATTATAGATACAGAGAAGGAGAAGAGAATGTTGTTTCTGCTGTAGGAAATTATCTAAAACAATTAAATGTAGAAAGATCAACTTATTCTACAAATACAAATGGATTACTAAACTTAATTTATCGTATAAACCCTAAACATAAATTAATGTATACATCTAATGTAATTCATTCTTCTGTACAAGATTTTAGAATTTTTAGAGGTTATTTAATGGATACTGCAGAAAATGGTAAAGGATTAATTCACAGAGCTGATAATAAAATAACTACTGTTTATGCAAATCAATTATTTGGAGAACATAAATTAGAAAAAAATTGGAATCTTAATTGGGGAGGTTCAATAAATTATATAGAAAGCGAAAGACCAAATCGTTTACAGAATACAATGTTATTTAATGATAATGTTGGTGCATATACACTTGCTATCAATTCTCCTGGAGATAATCAGCGTTATTTTGATAAACTAACAGGCTTTGATTATCAAGGTAAAATTGATTTATCAAAAAAATGGGATCGTTTAAAAGTAACAGCGGGTGCATATGGAATTTATAAAAGACGAGATTTTGATGCAACGCAAATTAATTTACGAGCAAGAGCAAGTAATCAAATAGTTGATCCTAATAATTTAGATGCATTTTTTAATGCAACTAATTTTAATAATGGCTTAATAGAATTATCTACACTAAGAGGATTAGGTACATCAAACTTAACTAATTTACTTGATCCTTTAAGCTATATAACTGAACAAAAAATATATTCTGGATATTTTAGTGCAGAATATGAAATAAATGATCGTTGGTTAATACAGGTTGGTTTACGAAATGATTATATCAATTTAATGGTTGATTGGGATACTAATATTGGACAATTAAAAGGTAGAATTAATAATGATTATAATAAATTACTACCTGCTCTTAATGTAAAGTATAGTATAAATAATAATCAAAATTTAAGATTTTCAGCATCTAAAACTTATAGTTTACCATTAGAAAAAGAAATGGCTCCATTTGCTTATAATGATGTTACAAATACTACATACGGTCAACCAAATTTATATCCAACAGATAATTATAATACTGAGATAAAATGGGAATTATTTCCAACAAAAGACGAAGTAATATCTATATCAGCCTTTGGTAAATATATAAAAAATCCTATTTCTCGAGTAAATGTAGCTTCTGCTTCAGCAAATGATTTGACTTATGTAAATACTGGAGATTATGGATATGTATATGGTACTGAAATGGAACTAAGAAAAAACTTAATAAAATTTTCTAGTAATTCTAAAATCTACACAATAATAAATGCATCTATTTTAAACTCTTCTCAAAAACTAGATTTTGAGAAAGTAAGAAACGAAACTGGCATAGCTACAGCATTTACAAAAAATGATGAACAAATGATGGGGGCATCTCGTTTTTCAGGAAATGCAAGTCTTGGTTATTCAGCTGATTTAGGAAGAAAGAAAACAATAGATGCAATGATTGTATATGGTTATGTTGGTAAAAATGTATACGCTATTGGTACACAAGAGAGAGGTTCGCAAATTCAAAAAGCAATTAATTTATTAGATGCCAATATAAAATTAAACCTTAGTGAAAAAACTTCTATTAGTGTTTATGGAAAAAACTTATTGAATCCTAATTATAGCATACAACAAAAAAATTCTGGAACTAACTATAATTTAATTAATTATAATAGAGGTATTCAATTAGGGATAGGTTTTTCTCATACACTTTAATTAACACAAATAACAAAACATAAAAACAATGAAAAAAATTATTTTAAAAGCAATTTTTTGTTCTACCTTATTAACTACAACTGTATTAACATTTTCATGTAGCACTGATGATAATTCTAGTACAGATGTTAACCAACAGGAGCTAACTACTGATAACTTTAAAGGTACTATTAAATCAGGTCAAAACCTTACATTAGATGCTACAAAAATTTATTATCTAACAGGCATTGTAACAGTAGAGAATGGAGCTACATTAACAATTCCTGCAGGTACAAAGTTTGTTGCAACAGGTGGTACATCTTCATACTTAATAGTAGATAGAGGTGGTAAAATATTCGCTAATGGAACTGCTACAAATCCAATTGTTTTCCAAGGAGTTAATCATACTCCAGGGGAATGGGGTGGTTTAGTTGTACTTGGTAAAGCTACTTCAAATCGTAGTACTTCTGGTGAATCTACTTCAGAATTAGGTGATAAGACTTATGGTGGAAAAGAAAATTCAGATAATTCAGGTTCTTTAACTTATGTAATTATAAAAGATTCTGGTGCTAAATTTAGTCCTGAAAAAGAGTTTAATGGACTTTCATTATTTGGAGTAGGTAGCGGAACAAAGGTTGACAATATATATATAGAAAACGGTGCTGATGATGGTATTGAATTTTTTGGTGGAACTGTAAATGCATCTAACATCATTGTAAATGGAGTTGGAGATGATTCTTTCGATTGGACTGAAGGTTGGTCTGGAACAGGAACGAATTGGTATGCTAAAAGAAGACCATCAGCTATCAATGGAGAAATGGGAAATAGAGGTATAGAAGCAGATACACAGGATACAAACCCAAATGCTAACCCTGTATCAAATCCTACAATAAAAAACATAACAGTTGTTGGTAGTAAAGAAGGACAAGAATCTCAAGGAGCTAAATTAAGAGCTGGTACAAATGGGAATATTGATAATTTTGTTATCGCTAATTTCATAACAGGTATAGACATTGAAACTGATAGATCTTTAGAGTGGTTTAATCAAGGAGGAAAATTAACAAATGTTCGTTTTATAGATGTTACAACTAAAGCTAAAGGAACTAATACAGCTAAAGAAAGTATTGATGTTACCAATGCATTTAAACCTTATGAAAACGAAAATGCTACTGGAGCTGGTAATGGAGCGGATATCCCTACATGGGCTTATTGGACTGGATTAAAATAAATTATTATACAATAAAACTTTTTTAATAGAAAAGTTCTTCGTGTTTGTAAAATCGCTTTTTTAGGTTCTCTAGAAGAGCGATTTTTTATTGAATTATAGATAGATAATTTTAACTCATTAAAAATAGTTATTTATAAAAAGTCTACTTAAAATAAAGTATTTGTACATTTGTAAAAGAATAAGATTTAGTAAAATGGCATTAACAGAAGAACAATTAGATTCGATAGGCGAAAAATTAGTAGAAAAATTTAAATCTGTCTTCGATCCAGAGATTCCAGTTGATATATATGAATTAGGTTTAGTTTATGATGCACAAGTAAATGCTGATGGAGAGGTAAAAGTAACAATGTCTCTTACATCTCCAAACTGTCCAGTTGCAGAATCACTACCTAGAGAAGTAGAACAACGAGTAGAAGAAATAGAATATGTAACAAAATGTTATGTAGAAATCACTTTCGATCCTCCATGGGAAAGAGATATGATGAGCGAAGAAGCTAAGTTTGAATTAGGAATGTTATAATGTAACATTCCTTTTTTTATTGTTAAGATAATCGTTAGGTCATGGATTTAAATTACAATCTTTACCATATCGTAAAGAATATCCATTTCAACCTTAATAAATCTAACTACAAATTAATCATAAAAAATAGTCTGATGAATTCATCAGACTATCAAATATTGTAATTGCTTAATTTATTAAGATCGAGCTCTCCTTATATATAAGAAAATTGTTATTATCCCAAAGCTTATATTGGGTAACCAAGAAGCTATTAATGGTGAAACATAGCCTTTCTCAGAGAAAATTGAAGTTGTCTGTGAGAAAAAAATATAAATAAATGCAAGAGTAATACCGACAGCTAAATTAATACCAATTCCTCCTCTCCTTTTCTTGGAAGAAAGAGACAAAGCTAAAATAGTTAGAATAATAGTAGAAAAAGGTGTACTTATCCTATTGTTCAATTCATTTTGATAAGCATTAACATTCGCAGAACCTTTCGATTTTTGATTTTCAATAAAATCTCTCAACTCAAAAGTATTCATTGTCTCTGCTACATATCCTTCTGGTAAAATTTCATCAGGTGTTACTGGCAACTTAAAATTTTCAGAAGCTTCGTATTTTAATTTTTCTGTATGATCTTTATTAATTTCTCTTGTATAAACACTAACCAAAGCATAAGCAGAATCTTTCTCATTCCAACTAAAACTTGCAGCAAGAACTTGTTTTTTTAATTCTGTTGAATCAAATTTTTGATATGTGAATGCATTCCCAAGTTTATCTGTACGATCATAACTATCAACAAAAACAAATTCATTAGGAGAAATTTGAGAAGCTATACGCTGTCTTTTGTAGTATTCTTCTTTATTTTTACTACTTAATAAATGCTTGTACTCGTATTTATTCTTTTTAATATTAGCCCAAGGTAAAATAACATTCCCAACAAATAATGCTGAAAAAGCAAGAAAAAGTGAAACCCAAACATAGGGTAAGGTAAATCTATAAAAACTAATTCCACCAGATAATACCCCTACAATTTCAGTTTGCATCGTTAATCGAGAAGTAAAATAAATAACTGTAATAAAAACGGCTATTGGTAAAAACGTATTGATAATCCAAATAGACCAATAAGGGTAAAATTGGGTTAATGCAATAAAAGCTGTTGATCCACTATCGTTTATACGTCCTAATTTCTGACTAAGATCGACAATTACGGCAATAGTAGAAAGTATCAGAACCATGAATACAAAGGTTCCTATAAAATTTCGGACAATATATTTATCAATTATTTTCAAATTACATTCTTTGTTTTAGTTGTGGAACTATTTGCTCTTTCCATTGTGCAAAATCTCCTGCTAATATATGCTCTCTTGCAACCTTTACCAAATCTAAATAAAATGCAAGATTGTGAATAGAAGCAATTTGCTTACCTAAAGCCTCATTAGCATTAAATAAATGGCGCACATAGGCTTTCGTATAATAGCTATCTACATAACTTGTTCCACTTTCATCTAATGGTTCAAAACAATCTTTCCATTTTGCATTTTTCATGTTCATTACTCCATTCCAAGTAAATAACATCCCATTACGTGCATTACGAGTAGGCATTACACAATCAAACATATCTACACCAAGTGCAATACATTCTATAATATTCCAAGGCGTACCAACCCCCATTAGATAACGAGGTTTGTCCTGAGGAAGAATTTCTGTAACAATATCTGTCATTTCATACATCACAGGCTCTGGTTCTCCTACAGAAAGACCACCAATAGCGTTACCTTCAGCACCAAAGTCAGCAATATATTTTGCAGATTCTTGACGTAAATCTTTAAAATCATTCCCTTGTACAATAGGGAAAAGAGTTTGTTTGTGGCTATAATATTCTGGATTATTATTTAACCAAGTTCTACAACGTTCTAACCAGCGATGTGTTACATGCATAGCACGTTTTGCATCATGATATTTTGCTGGAATACCAGTTAATTCATCAAATGCCATAAAAATATCAGCTCCAATAAATCGTTGTATTTCCATCGATTTTTCTGGAGTAAACATGTGGTAAGAACCATCTATGTGAGATTTAAAACGAACCCCTTCTTCAGATTTTTTACGACTAGTAGCTAATGAGTAAACTTGGAATCCTCCTGAATCTGTAAGAATAGGCTTTTGCCAATTCATAAATTGGTGTAATCCTCCAGCTTTATTTAAAATATCTGTTCCTGGTCTTAAATACAAGTGATAAGTATTTCCAAGAATTATTTGTGCTTTGATGTCCTCTTCTAACTCACGTTGATGTACAGCTTTCACTGTACCAACTGTACCAACAGGCATAAAAATAGGTGTTTGTATTTTTCCATGATCAGTTTCTACAACACCAGCTCTTGCCTTAGAAAATTCATCTTTTTTATCAATTGAAAATTTCATAGTGTGCAAAGATATTAATTGTTTAGTTTGATATGAGTTGGATTATAAAAAAATAACAAAAAAATATACATGAAAGACTATTTTAACAAATAAATTATTTTTTTTGAACACTATTTTTTTTGATATAGTTATACTTTGGTATTATTTTTATGGATTAAAATAGTAAAAAAACGAAATGAACGAACAAGATCAAGTAGATAGTTTAAAAGATGTAATTGAAACTCCATTTAAAGATTTAGAATACTTAACAAATCTTATTATTACAGAAGGAGCAAAATTTGGTTGGGGATTGTTATCAGCATTAATCACTTTAATTATAGGTTTTTGGGTAGCTGGTAAAATAAAGAAAATGATTGAAAAGAGAATGATTTCAAGAAATGTAGATCTTTCAGTTCGCTCTTTTTTAATTCCTATTATCAATATACTTTTAAAACTTATTGTAGTAATTTTTGTTGTAGGAAGATTAGGATTAAATGCTTCAGGTTTTATTGCAGCACTTGGTGGAGCTGGTTTAGCAGTTGGTTTAGCTTTACAAGGATCATTATCTAATTTTGCCGCAGGTATTCTTATCATTCTTTTTAAACCATTTAAGGTTGGAGATTATATAGTTTCTCAAGGAAACGAAGGTACTGTGGAATCTATTAGTATTTTAAATACAGTTATAGTTACATCAAAAGGATTGGTAATCACTTTACCTAATGCAAATTTATTTAATAATCCTATTACAAATTATTCTGTAAAAGATCATCGTCGTTTAGATGTTAATGTTGGTATATCTTATGATGATGATTTTGATAAAGCCCAAAAAATACTATTAGGTGTTTTAAACCAAAATGAACTGGTAGATGATTCAAAACCTAAAACAGTAGAAATTCTTGAGTTTGCTGATAGTAGTGTAAATCTAGCTGTACGTTGTTTTGTGAAAAACGGAGATTATTGGACTGCATATTGGCAAATTTACAGAGCTGTAAAATATGCTTTAGATGAAAATAATATATCTATTCCTTATCCTCATACAGAGATGATTATTAATAACAATAGTGATAAAGCTGCTCAAGATGCTTAATCTTGTAATAAAATAATGAAATATTTTTTAATACTATTTCTATCAATTATTTCTTCTGTGCATTCTTTTGCACAGAATGAAATAATTGACAAAGAGATACATTCTGATTTTTATAAAACACAATTTACGGGGCTTTATATTTATAATCCAGAAACAAAAGAAGAAGTATATAGCTATAATGCAGATAAATATTTTACGCCTGCATCCAATACCAAAATTTTTACGCTATATACAGCCATGAAAACTTTAGGAGATTCTATTCCTGCTTTTAAATATAAAATTTTAGGAGATGAACTTCATATAGAAGGAACAGGAGATCCAACTTTTCTAAATCCAATTTATAAGAATACTCGTGTTCTTGATTTCTTAAAAAACAATGGAACTAAAATAGTTTTTCATTGGAATAACTTTGATGAGGAGTCATTTTTGCCAGGTTGGACTTGGGATGATTTCAGAAAAGATTATGCTCCAGAAAGAAGCCAATTCCCAATTCATGAGAATATTGTTTCTATCTCAAGATCCGGTAATTCAATAAGTACTTTTCCTGCATATTTCAAAGATCTTACAGAGATTAAAGAAATGCCAGAACCAAGAAATTTTTATGAGAATAAATTTTATATAGGCAATAGAAAACGTTACGAAAAAGTTCCATTTATTGTAAATGAAGATGTTATAGAGAAGTCTTTATCACAAATTGTTGGTAAACCTGTAGATATGGTAAAAACAAATATTTCATCAGATTACAAAATATATTACAGCGAAAAAGCAGATAATATTTATAAAGTAATGATGGAAAATAGTGATAATTTTCTAGCTGAACACTTACTCCTATTAATTTCTAGTACGCTACCAGGTAAATTAAGTGCTACAGAAGCAATAGATTATTCAAGAAATAATTTTTTAAAAGGTTTAAAACAACAACCAGAATGGTATGATGGTTCTGGATTATCTCGTTATAATTTATTTACACCACAAAGTTTTGTACAGGTTTTAGAAAAATTATACAATGAGTTTCCTGAAGAAAGATTATTTTCTATTTTTCCAAATGGAGGAAAAACAGGAACAATTAAAAATAGATACAGAGATACTAAGGAGCCTTATATATTTGCTAAAACAGGAACACTTAGTCATATTGTCTCTTTAAGTGGTTATATCATTACAAAGTCAGGGAAAACATTAATTTTTAGTCTGCTGAATAATAATTCGACCAAAGATTTAACATTAGTAAGAAATCAAAATGAAAAACTTTTGAAATTAGTAAGAGATAATTATTAATCTAAAAACTGTTTAAATATCATGTAATTTGAAATCGATATTTTTAAAATAAAAATAAAAAAGCTGACCTTTTTAGGTCAGCTTCTTTTATTTGTTTAAAAGAATAAGAAAATTATTTATTAATTTTTACATCCTTTAATTGTTCAAATTCTTCTTGAGAGAAAATGGTATAATTAACTTTGAAAGTCTTCCCTAGAGGAACTTCTAATGAGAACCCTCCTGCTCCAATTGCATCAATAACATCCAATTCGAAATGAGCATGCTTCCAATAGTCAAATAAATCTT
This sequence comes from Chishuiella sp., assembly GCF_032109125.1. Classification (NCBI taxonomy): domain Bacteria; kingdom Pseudomonadati; phylum Bacteroidota; class Flavobacteriia; order Flavobacteriales; family Weeksellaceae; genus Chishuiella; species Chishuiella sp. The sequence continues at coordinate 167,565 of NZ_DAMCLZ010000003.1, read as the reverse complement.
TATCTACCCAAAACTCTACATCGTCAATTTCTCCAATACAAACATCCTTGTATCGAAGATAAAAATCTCCTTTTTTGAAACATTGCGGCTGAGTTCCTTCACAACAACCACCAGCCTGATATAACATTAAGTCACCATGTTTATGTTTCAGTTCCAGAAGAAGTTCTTTTGCTTTATCAGATGCAGATATACGATCAATTGATTTCATATAGCGAAATTTTAATTTTAAGCTGTTCCAGCTATGTCCAACACTATTCGGCCATCTATTTGACCTTTTTTCATTTTCTCGAAAACGTCGTTAATGTCTTCCAATTTTGCTGGAGTTACAGTAGCTTTTACTAAACCTTCGTTTGCAAAGTCCAATGCTTCTTGCAAATCTTTTCTTGTACCAACAATAGAACCTCTTACTGTGATTCTTTTTAATACAGTTTCAAAAATTGGTAATTCGAATGATCCAGGAGGTAATCCATTCAACGCGATCGTTCCTTTACGTCTTAATACATCAATACCTTGTTTAAATGCTATTGGAGAAACCGCAGTAATTAATGCACCATGCATTCCACCAACTTCTTTATGTAAAAATTTTCCAGGATCGGTATTTTTAGCGTTTACTGTAATGTCAGCACCAAGTTTTGTTGCTAAATCTAATTTGTCGTCAGCAACATCTATAGCAGCAACTTTCAATCCCATTGCTTTTGCATATTGAACTGCGACATGTCCTAGGCCCCCAATTCCAGAAATAGCAACCCATTCTCCAGGTTTTGTATCCGTTTCTTTCAATCCTTTATATACTGTTACACCAGCACATAAAATCGGAGCTATTTCTAGAAAGTTTGCATTCGATTTTAAATGTCCTACATACCTAGAATCTGCAATTACATATTCAGCGAAACCACCATCTACACTATATCCTCCATTCTGTTGAGCTTCGCAAAGTGTTTCCCATCCAGTAATACAATAATCACAACATCCACAAGCACTATATAACCAAGGCACACCAACAGCATCACCTTCTTTTACTTGTGCTTCTGGTCCACATGCCACCACAATACCAACACCTTCGTGTCCAGGTATTAACGGCATTTTGGCTTTTACAGGCCAATCTCCATCAATTGCATGTAAGTCTGTATGACAAACACCACATGCGATTACTTTTACAAGAACTTCATATCGCCCAGGAGTTTTTACTGGAACTTCTTGAATTTTTAAAGGTTGTCCATATCCTTGTACAACCGCTGCTTTCATTGTTTTTGGAATCATAATTTTATGGTTTTGAATTATTATTAATTGAATGAATAGTAGCATTTAAAAACAAAAAATGTTTTATCCTCATAAGAGAATAAAACATTTTTAATATTTTGACTAAAAGAAGCCTAATTTCTTTTTACTGTAAGAAACTAACATATTTTTAGTTTGACGGTAATGATCTAACATCATTTTATGATTTTCACGACCAATTCCAGATTGTTTATAACCTCCAAACGGAGCACCAGCAGGATAACTATGGTATTGGTTCACCCAAACACGACCAGCTTCTATAGCACGAGGAATTTGGTATAATTGGTGTGCATCTCTTGTCCAAACACCAGCTCCTAATCCGTAAATTGTATCATTTGCGATTTGTAATGCATCTGCTTCATCTTTAAAAGTTGTAACAGCCAATACAGGGCCAAAAATTTCTTCACGGAAAATTCTCATGTTGTTGTTTCCTTTAAATAATGTTGGTTTTATATAATATCCATTTTCAATATCTCCTCCAAGATGATTTGCTTCTCCTCCAGCTAATAATTCGGCACCTTCTTCTTTTCCTAATTTAATATAACCTAATATTTTGTCATATTGAATTTGAGAAGCTTGTGCACCAATCATTGTTTCTGGATCTAAAGGATTACCAGCTTTTATAGCATTTACACGAGCAACAACACGTTCTATGAATTTATCATAAATAGATTCTTGAATTAATAAACGTGATGGACAAGTACAAATTTCTCCTTGGTTCAATGCAAATAAAACGGCACCTTCTATTGCTTTATCTAAGAAGTCATCATCATGATCCATTACAGATTCAAAGAAAACATTCGGAGACTTCCCTCCTAATTCCAATGTAACAGGAATAATGTTTTCTGTAGCATATTGCATTACATAACGTCCTGTAGCTGTAGAACCAGTAAATGCAGCTTTATTAATTTTAGGATTAGTAACCAATGGTCTACCTAACTCAGCTCCAAAACCATTTACAATATTTACAACACCAGCAGGTAATAAATCACCAATCAATTCAAATAAATAAAGAATAGAAATAGGTGTAGATTCAGCAGGTTTAAGAACGACACAGTTTCCTGCTGCTAATGCAGGTGCTAATTTCCAAACCGCCATTAGAATAGGAAAATTCCAAGGAATAATTTGTGCTACAACACCTATTGGCTCATGTACAATAATAGATACAGTATCTTTATCAAGCTCGTTGATAGAACCTTCTTCTGCACGGATAACAGAAGCAAAATATCTAAAATGATCAATTGCTAAAGGAATATCTGCATTTAAAGTTTCACGAACTGGTTTCCCATTGTCATACGTTTCTACAGCGGCAATATCTTGTAAATGTTGCTCCATACGGTCAGCAATTTTATTCAAAATGATACTACGTTCTGTAGGAGAAGTATGGCTCCATGTTTTAAAAGCTTCATGTGCAGCGTCTACAGCAATCTCCAAATCTTCTTCAGAAGAATGTGCAGCTTGTGTAAAAACTTTACCTGTAACAGGAGTTATAACGTCAAAATACTTTCCTAATTTAGGTGCAAGAAATTGACCATTGATGTAATTATCATATTTTTCTTTAAATTTTGGAACATTTACTAATTTTCCCATGATTTCGATTTTTTTGATTTATCTAATTTAGCTTATTTCAATTTTAATTTATGTTTAAAAAAAGTTAATTTTTGAACATAAAGTTGTACATTTGCCATCCATCACTATTTTTGTGATGATTTTACTTAAGGGGCTGACTGGTTTTGACAGCAGGTCCAATGGGTAAGTAAGCATGCAGTGAAATGTTGTGTACTCACTTTAATCAGGCACTTCAACTTTTTAACTGGCAACGAAGAGTACGCTTTAGCTGCATAATTCTGAATTTTAGTAAGAATACGCCACGTCTATACTAGGTATAGAAGCTGAATGTCCCTCAAAAGCCTTGACTTACGGCGTTTGATACAGGGACACGGGAAAGTAAGAATAGAAACCTTAGTGCATCGGATAGGTTTCGAGATTTTAGATGATAAGCGGATGACAGAGTGTTTATTCTCAGGATTTCGTCGAAAATTAATAATAAACTAAGCATGGAGAAAGCTTATTTGTTGCTTGTTTGGACGCGGGTTCGAATCCCGCCAGCTCCACTAAAACAAATTTTACTAAGTTTTAAAAAACACACAAACACACTAATATCAGTGGGTTTTGTTGTTTTAAGACTTAAATAAAAAAAACAGGGATAAGAAATGAATTTCTTATCCCTGTTTTTTATTAAGCAAAATTCTGCATATTTACGAGATTTGCATAAGCACCTTTTTGTTCTATAAGTTGTAGATGATTACCTTGTTCTATGATTTTACCAGCTTCCATTACAACAATCTTATCAGCATTTTGTATGGTCGATAAGCGGTGAGCAATCACTAAAGAAGTTCTATTTTTCATCATATTATTCAGAGCAACTTGTACTAATTTTTCTGATTTTGTATCAAGAGCAGAAGTTGCTTCATCTAATATCATAATAGGAGGATTTTTGTAAACAGCACGAGCAATACTTACACGTTGTTTTTGTCCACCAGAAAGCTTTCCTCCTCCTTCACCAACAGATTCTTGGTATTTCTCAGGCATTTTAATAATAAATTCTTCCGCATTTGCAATTTGTGCTGCATGCTCTACTTTTTCTTGACTAGGATGTTTATCACCTAAGGCAATATTATTGAATAATGTATCATTAAATAAAATAGAATCTTGTGTTACTAAACCAAATAAAGTTCTATAATCATGTAATTTGATGTGTTTAATATCAATTCCATCAATTAGTATTTGTCCAGATTTCACATCCCAAAATCTTGTAATAAGATTCGCTAAAGTAGATTTTCCTGAACCAGATTGTCCCACAAGAGCCACAGTTTCTCCTTTGCTGATAGTTAAATTAAAATTCTCAATAACATCATGCTTTCCATAAGCAAAAGTTACATTTCTGAATTCTATTTTATCTTCAAAACTTTCGATTGATTTTGAATTTGGTAAATCTTTTATGGCAACATCAGCATCTAATACATCAAAAATACGTTGTGCAGAAACTTCTCCTTTCTGTACATCCGATAATGCTTTAGAAAAACGTTTAATAGGATCTAATAAAGTATAAAAAGTAGCAATATAAAATATGAATTGAGAACCACTTAATCCATTTCCTTCTAAAGAAAGTTTACCTCCAAAAAATACAATTAGACCAATAGTTACAGCTCCTAAAAACTCACTTGTTGGAGATGCTAACGCACGCTTTTTCATAACACGTTGTAAGTATTCTCTGTACTTATTGATCGATTCATTGAATCTACCTTTTACTTGGTCTTCTGCATTAAATATTTTAATAATTTTTAATGAAGTAAGTGTTTCATCAACATAAGTTATAATATTAGATAATTCATCTTGTGCATTTGCTGCTGCTCGTTTTAAACTTTTACCTATTAGAGAAATAATAGTTCCCATAATAGGAAAAACAAGAATAGCAAAGATTGTTAATTGATGACTTACAGTAAATAAAACAGTTACAAAAACAATTATCATGATAGGAGATCGTACAATCTCCACAATAGAATTTAAAATATTGCTTTCTACTTCGTTGACATCATTAGAAATTCTATTAATCATATCACCTTTTTTCTTTTCTGTGAAATAAGCAACAGGTAATTCTATAATTTTATTATGTATATCAACACGTAAATCTTTTGTTACTCCAGATCGTAAATCAACTAAACAAGTTTCAGATAAAAAACTAAAAATATTTCTAAATAAAAATGCTATAATGAATACAATACAAGAAATGGCTAACACATAAATAGGTCCTTCAGTATGTGAAAGATTGTTCATGTAATAGGCAGAATAATCAGAGAAGAAGTCCTTTAGATCTCCTAAGTTCCCAGAATAAATTGGTTTTATAACAATGTCTTGATTATTCTCGTCAAATAGAACACTAAGAATAGGCATCATAAATCCTAGGGCTACAATATTAAATATAGCATAAAGCAAATTGAATAATATTGCAGTTATGAATGATGATTTGTATGGTTTAGCATATGAAAATGCTCTTTTATATAAACTCATGTATATTTTTTTCCAGTTACAAATTTAAACAAAAAAAATAATGACTACTCCTCTTCAGAACAGTCATTATAATGTTAATTTTGTGGTTTGATTACTCAGAGCAACCTTTTCGTTTTTGTTTTGATTTTTTATTTTACTCGATACCAAGTTTGTGTTCTTCCTACTAGAGAAATTCCAACAAAACCTCTTACATCAAGTTTGTCATTTCCATTTAATGACATTTTAGCTTTGTATTCTTTTCCTTTATTTGGATCTAGAATTTTACCTCCAGTCCATTCTTTACCACTTTTCTTTAATCCAGATAATATCTGCATACCAAGAATAGGTTTATTTTTTAATGTACCTGAACATTCTGTACATTTTGCATCTTCTTTACCTTTTGTTAAAATCTTAGTTACTTTTCCATAAAGAACTCCATCTTTTTCGAAAATTTCTACATAAGATTTTGGTTGTTTAGTTTCATCATCTATTGTCTTCCAAGTTCCTATAGGTGATTGAGCAAACATAAAAGATGTTAACATAAAAAATAAGTTGAATAAAATTATCTTTTTCATCTTTCTTATTGTTTAATTATTATAATACTAAATTATGTAATTTTTTGGTGTAAAAAAAACACTAATTAAAATTAATTTAAAAATTTAACAAAAATTTCAATAAATATTAATTAAAAACCTGATTAACAATATATAAAATCAAAATGTTTTTTTTATTAAAAAATAAATCATTTATTTTATTAGGCCAATTTAGTGTAAATTTATTGTGTTTATGGATAATTTAACGAAGTTAATGTTTTCTAAAATTAGTTTGAATTGAATTAATAAGTAGATTATTTTATTATATTTGTCTAGTAATTTTATAGAGTTAATAGTTTTTGTAAAAATGACACGTTTGAATAAGTATAATATTCCTTTCAACAAGTTTGAATTAGAGCCTTTAATAGATTCAATTATTTATGATGAAATTTTTCAGCAGCCTAATTTTAATTATAATAAACAAGAATTATTAGAAAAATTCAATGATATTCTTTTAAAAATATTACCAAAAGAAAAAGCTGAAAAAATTTCACTTTTCTTTTTTGATCAATTTGATACTATTAGAAGAGAGTTAGAGCATTTAATTTTTAATTTTTATGCAAATGATCCAGCATCTAATTCTGAGATTGAAATAATATTAGCTTATCCAGGATTTTTTGCAATTGCGATTCATCGGTTGGCAAATGTTTTATACAAATTACAAACACCTATTTTACCTCGCTTCTTTTCAGAATATGCGCATTCTAAAACTGGAATAGACATACATCCAGGAGCAACTATTGGTAGTAATTTCTATATCGATCATGGTACAGGAATAGTAATCGGAGAAACAACTATTATTGGGAATGACGTTAAAATTTATCAAGGAGTCACTTTAGGAGCTTTTTATGTTTCTAAAAATTTATCGAATAAAAAGCGACATCCAACAATAGAAAATAACGTAACAATTTATGCTGGAGCTACAATTTTGGGAGGAACAACCGTAATAGGAGAAAATTCTGTAATAGGAGGAAATGTTTGGATAACAGAAAGTATAGAAAAAGATTCTATAGTTTATCAAGAACAATCACCAATTATAAAAAAACAAAAAACAGAAAACGAACACAATTACATCATATAAAAAATTAAATTCTATGATTTATAATAATATTTTAGAAACAATAGGAAATACGCCAATTATTAAATTAAATAAATTATTTCCAAATAATAATGTTTATATAAAAGTTGAAAAACAAAATCCAGGAGGTTCTATAAAAGATCGTATTGCTTTAGCAATGATAGAGGATGCAGAAAAAGCTGGAATATTAAAGCCAGGAGGAACAATTATAGAACCAACATCTGGAAACACAGGAATCGGATTATCTTTTGTTGCGGCTGTAAAAGGTTATAAAATTATTATTACAATGCCAGAATCTATGTCTATAGAACGTAGAAAAATTATGGAAGCTTATGGAGCAGAGTTTGTTTTGACTCCCAAGGAATTAGGAATGAAAGGAGCTATTGCAAAAGCACAAGAATTAGCAGAAACAATTGAAGGAGCATGGGTTCCTCAACAATTCGAAAATAATTCTAACCCAACTGTACATTATAATACTACGGCTAAAGAAATTATTACAGATTTTCCAAATGGCGTGGATTATTTAATTACAGGAGTAGGTACAGGAGGTCATTTATCTGGAATCGGGAAAAAATTAAAAGAAATTAAACCAACAACGAAAGTAATCGCTGTAGAACCAATTGATTCTCCAGTTATTTCTGGTGGAGATCCTGGTCCACATGCTATTCAAGGAATTGGAGCTGGTTTTATCCCAAAAACTTTGTCTACCTCTGTGATAGACGAAACTTCTCAGATTACAAAAGAAGAAGCTTTTGAATTTGCAAAAAAAGCAGCAAAGGTAGAAGGTCTTTTTGTAGGGATATCTACAGGAGCTTCATTAGCAGCTGTTTCTAAAGCTTTAAATAAAATAGAAAAAGATGCAACAATTCTTACAATAAATTATGATACAGGAGAGCGTTATTTATCTGTAGAAGGTTTGTTTTAAATAGATTTATTTAATAATTATGAGGAGAAAAAAAGGAGATGTTGTCAAAATGTCTTCTTTTTTTATTCAATATAGTCAAAAAGTCAGATGTTTTTAAATCTTTTAAGTTTGGAATTTTTTTTGATGAGATAAAAATATCAAACAAAAAACTATAAAAACAATATGGATTTTAATCAATTTACTATAAAAGGTCGTGAAGCTATACAATCTGCACAGCAGATAGCTGTAGCACATAAAAATCAAGCAATTGAACCCGCTCATATTTTAGGAGGAATGATAGATGTAGACGAAAATGTACTATCATTAATTTTAGAAAAACAAGGTATTAAGATGGACTTAATAAAGCCCGAATTAGATCTTGAAATTAATAAATACCCAAAAGTTGAAGGTCAACAAAATAATCATCTTTCTAATTCATCTAATCAGATTTTACAATCTGCACAAGAAATAGCAAAAGAGATGAACGATGATTTTATCACATTAGAACATTTATTATTAGGTATAATTAAGAATGTATCGCCTGTAAGTCAAATTCTAAAAAATAAAGGTGTAACATTCGATAACACAAAAAAATTAGTCGTAGAATTGAGAAACGGAGAAAGAGTAACTTCTGAAAACGCAGAAGGAACATATAATTCATTAAATAAATATGCTAAAAACTTAACAGATTTAGCAAAAGAAGGAAAATTAGATCCTGTTATTGGACGTGATGAAGAAATTCGTCGTGTACTACAAATATTATCTCGTCGTACAAAGAATAACCCAATTCTTATTGGTGAACCAGGTGTTGGTAAAACAGCAATTGCTGAAGGTTTAGCACACAGAATTATTAGTGGTGATGTACCAGAGAACTTATTAAATAAACAAATTTTCTCATTAGATATGGGAGCTTTGGTTGCTGGTGCAAAATACAAAGGAGAATTTGAAGAACGATTAAAGGCTGTTGTAAAAGAAGTTACAGCATCTAATGGTGAAATCATTCTTTTTATAGATGAGATACATACTTTAGTTGGAGCCGGAGGAGGAGGTGAAGGAGCTATGGATGCTGCAAACATACTAAAACCAGCATTGGCTCGAGGTGAATTACGTTCTATTGGGGCTACAACTTTAAATGAATATCAAAAGTATTTTGAAAAAGATAAAGCATTAGAACGTCGTTTCCAAAAAGTAATGGTAGAAGAACCAGATGAAGAATCTGCAATTTCTATTTTACGTGGAATTAAAGATAAGTATGAACAACATCATAAAATTGGAATAAAAGACGAAGCAATTATTGCTGCTGTAAAATTATCTACAAGATATATTACAGATCGTTTTTTACCAGATAAAGCAATTGATTTAATGGATGAAGCTGCTTCTAAGTTAAGAATGGAAATGAATTCTAAACCTGAAGAGTTAGATAAATTAGATCGTAGAATTATCCAATTAGAGATAGAAATTGAAGCTATTAAACGTGAAGATGATGAAAAGAAATTGAATCTTTTAAAAGAAGAATTATCAAATCTTCAAGATGAAAGAAATCAATTAAACTCCAAATGGGAAGCTGAAAGAAATCGTGCGGATGAAGTTCAGGATTTAAGAAAAGAGATAGAGAATATAAAATTTGATATCGAACGTGCTAAACGTGATTATGATTATGCTAAAGCATCGAAATTAGAATTTGAAGATTTGGTAAATGCCAAAAAAGATTTAGAAGATGCTGAGCTTAAATTAGAAGAAAATAAACAAAATAAATTAGTTAAAGAGTTTGTTGATGCCGATGATATCGCAGAAGTTGTATCTAAATGGACTGGAGTTCCAGCACAAAAAATGATGCAGTCTGATCGTGAGAAATTATTGAATCTGGAAACAGAATTGCACCAACGTGTATTAGGACAAGAAGAAGCTATTACAGCTGTTTCTGATGCAATTCGTAGATCTCGTGCTGGACTTAGTGATGAAGGTAAACCAATTGGTTCTTTCTTGTTCTTAGGATCTACTGGGGTTGGTAAAACAGAATTAGCAAAAGCTTTGGCAGAGTTTTTGTTCGATGATGAAAACGCAATGACTCGTATAGACATGTCTGAGTATCAAGAACGTCATGCTGTCTCTCGTTTAGTTGGAGCACCTCCGGGTTACGTTGGTTACGATGAAGGTGGTCAGTTAACAGAAGCAGTACGTCGTCGTCCTTATTCAGTTATCTTATTAGATGAGATAGAAAAAGCGCATCCAGATGTATTTAATATTTTATTACAAGTATTGGATGATGGACGATTAACTGATAATAAAGGTCGTTTGGTGAATTTCAAAAACACAATTATTATTATGACGTCTAACTTTGGTTCTCATACAATTCTTGAGAAATTCTCTGGAATTGATGAAACAAATGTTGCTGAGGTTTATAATGATACAAAAGATGTTGTTTTTGAGGAATTAAAACAAAATTTCCGTCCAGAGTTCTTGAACCGTATCGACGAAATTATTTTATTCCGTCCATTGACAGAGAACCAAATTTCTGGGATAGTAAATATTTACTTGAAAGGAGTTGCTAAAAAATTAGCTTTACGTGATATTACATTAGATATTACACCAGAAGCTGTAGATTATTTAGCTAGAAAAGGATATGATCCTCAATTCGGTGCTCGTCCATTGAAAAGAGTTATACAACAAGATGTGTTGAATGAGCTTTCTAAAGAAATTTTGAAAGGAGAAATCAATGACAACGATGCTGTTTTAATTGATTATTTTGAAGAAAAACCTGGAGATAACAAATTAGTTTTTCGTACAGGGTTATAATATTGAGATTTTATTTAATGTGAATAAAGAATCCTACTTGAGAAATTGAGTAGGATTTTTTTATCTATTTTTTTTCAGAATATGTCTATTATCTAAATTATTTTGGGGGCAATTGCTATTACAAATTACAGAATAAAAAAGATGAATTAAATAATTTCAATATATAACTTTTGTATTTGTTATATGGTATTTTAATATTTTCAAATAACTTTTTAAAAATCAGATTTTTTATTCTCTTTCTTCTTCATCATTTCTATTATCTAAATGATGATATTCTTTGATTTCTTCTTCAAGTTTCTTTCTATTTTTTCTTTTAATGTAGTCCTTAATCGTCATATAAGTTAATAAAACAACTAATGCAGCTACCATAATATAGTTGATATATGTAAAAACATTATTAATTATATCTGCAACAATTTCATTTGGATTATCTGCAATTTGTTCTTGTTCTCCCATAACTTTTAATTCTTGATAAAAATAGGTAAAAGGTTTAACAATACAAACAACTAATTGTATCTTTGCATTTATAGATTTTAAGTAAATGTGTCAACCAAAGAGATATACGATTACCGCAGCATTACCGTATGCTAATGGTCCTTTACACATCGGTCATATGGCTGGTGTATATGTTCCATCAGATATTTATGCTCGTTTTTTAAGAAGAAAAGGAAAAGATGTAGCCTTTATTGGAGGTTCTGATGAACATGGTATTCCAATTACTATTCGTGCAAAAAAAGAAGGTGTAACACCTCAGGATATTGTAGATAGATACCATGAAAACATTAAAACAACATTAGCTAATTTTGGTGTAACATTCGATATTTATTCACGTACTACTTCGGAAAAGCATAGAGAAGTATCTCAGGATTTCTTTAAAACTTTATACAACAATGATAAGTTTACAGAAGAAGTTACAGAACAATTTTATGATGAAGATGCACATGAGTTTTTGGCTGATAGATATATTCGTGGAGAATGTCCTAAATGTGGAAACCCTGATGCTTATGGAGATCAATGTGAGAAATGTGGATCTACATTAAGTCCAGAAGAATTAATAAATCCTCGTTCTGCTTTATCTGGAAATACACCAATCAAAAAAGAAACTAAGAACTGGTATCTACCATTAGATCAATACCAAGATTTCTTAAAGGAATGGATTTTAGTAGGACATAAAAACGATTGGAAATCTAGTGTTTATGGTCAAGTAAAATCATGGTTAGATGACGGATTAAAACCTCGTGCAATGACTCGTGATCTTAACTGGGGAGTTCCAGTACCTGTAGACGGAGCAGAAGGTAAAGTAATGTATGTTTGGTTTGATGCACCAATTGGTTATATTTCTTTCACACAAGAATGGGCTGAAAAAACAGGGAAAAACTGGAAAGATTACTGGCAAAATGAAGAAACTAAATTAGTTCATTTCATAGGTAAAGATAATATTGTTTTTCACTGTATTATATTTCCAACAATGATGAAAGCTCATGGAGATTATATTATGCCAGATAATGTACCTGCAAACGAATTTTTGAATTTGGAAGATGATAAAATTTCTACTTCAAGAAACTGGGCGGTTTGGGCTCATGAGTATTTAGAAGATTTTCCAAATCAACAAGATACTTTGCGTTATGTATTAACAGCTAACATGCCAGAGAATAAAGACAATAACTTTACTTGGAAAGATTTTCAAACAAAAAATAACTCAGAGTTAGTTGGTATTTTAGGAAACTTCATAAATCGTGTAATGGTTTTAACACACAAATATTACGATGGAATTGTTCCTGAAAAAACAATAGAATTTGAAGAGTTAACAGAGATAAAATATTTTGCAACACGTATTGCAGAGCATATCGAAAAATATGAATTCCGTGCAGCACTTACAGAGTACATGAATTTGGCTCGTTTAGGAAATCAGTTTTTACAAGCACAAGAGCCTTGGAAAAAAGGAGATGATCCGGAAACTGTAAAAGGAATTATGTATACAGCGAATCAAATTGCTGCTGCATTAGCACAATTAGGAGAACCTTTTATTCCTTTTGCATCAGATAAAATGTTATCGATGATGAATTTGGAGAGAGAAGATTGGAATGATTTAGAATCTACAGACGAATATGTACCTGTAGGTCATCAATTAGGTCAATCAGAATTAATTTTCTCTAAAATTGAAGACGAGGCAATAGAAGCACAAATTAATAAGTTGAACGAAAGTAAAGTCAAAAATAATATGACAAACCCAAATGCTGAACCACAAAAAGAATTGATTTCTTTTGATGATTTCCAGAAAATGGATATCCGTATAGGAACTATTTTAGAAGCAAAAAAAGTAGAGAAAGCAGATAAATTATTCGAGTTGAAAGTTGATACTGGAATGGATATTCGCACAATTGTTTCTGGTATTGCAGAGCATTTTACTTTAGAGGAAATCGTAGGTAAACAAGCAATGGTTTTAGCTAATTTAGCGCCACGTAAAATTCGTGGAATAGAATCGCAAGGAATGTTATTATTTGCTGATAAAGAAGATGGTAAATTAACTTTTGTTAATCCAGAAGCTGAAACTCCAAATGGAGTACAGGTAGGATAATAACTGTTTGATTTTAAATAAATATAAAAAGCCATCTCAAATGAAGAGATGGCTTTTTCTTTTTCTATTATTTAGTTTGATTTTATCTTTAAATATTCATAAAAATCAATGCTTTAAAATTTTATTAGCTTACATATATTTCGTATTTTTGCGTACTAGTTAAAATTCAAAAAAGAAAGATGATAAACATTTCTCTTCCAGACGGAAGTGTAAGACAGTATGAGAGTGGTGTAACTCCAATGGAGATTGCACAAAGCATTAGTGAAGGTTTAGCACGTAATGTAATATCGGCTTTGGTTAATGACAAACAAGTTGAGACAACAACCCCAATCACGACAGATGCAACGATCAAATTGTTAACCTGGAATGATGAAATGGGTAAAAAAGCTTTTTGGCACTCATCTGCTCACTTATTAGCACAAGCTATTATGGAGTTTTATCCTCATGCAAAATTAACAATAGGACCTGCTATTGATAAAGGTTTTTATTATGATGTTGATTTTGGTGATGATAAATTTACAGAAGCTGATTTTGCTAAAGTAGAGAAAGCAATGCTTGAAAATGCAAAAAAGAAAGCTGAATTTAAATTATACCCAGTTTCTAAAGCAGAAGCATTAGAAACATATAAAGATAATGAGTACAAAACAGAATTAATCTCTAATTTAAAAGATGGAGATATTACATTCTGTACACATGATAATTTTACAGATTTATGTCGTGGAGGTCATATCCCGAACACAGGAATCGTAAAAGCTGCTAAAATCTTAAATGTTGCAGGAGCATATTGGCGTGGAGACGAGAAAAACAAAATGTTGACTCGTGTTTATGGAATTACATTCCCAAAACAAAAAGATTTAACAGAATATCTTGAGTTGTTAGAAGAAGCTAAAAAACGTGATCACCGTAAATTAGGTAAAGAATTAGGTTTATTTGCTTTTTCTGAAAAAGTAGGAGCTGGTTTACCATTATGGTTACCTAAAGGAGCTGCTTTGAGAAGAAAATTAGAAAATTTCTTATTGAAGCAACAACAAAAATTAGGTTACGAAATGGTTGTTACTCCTCATATTGGTCAGAAAGAATTGTATGTAACATCTGGTCACTATGCAAAATATGGCGCAGATAGTTTTCAACCAATAAAAACACCAAACGAAGGAGAAGAGTTTTTATTAAAACCAATGAACTGTCCACATCACTGTGAGATTTATAGAACTTCTCAATGGTCGTACCGTGATTTACCAAAACGTTATGCAGAATTTGGTACAGTATATCGTTACGAACAATCAGGAGAATTACATGGATTGACTCGTGTTCGTGGATTCACTCAAGATGATGCTCATATTTTCTGTACTCCAGATCAATTATTAGAAGAATTTAAAAAAGTAATTGATTTAGTATTGTATGTATTCAAAAATTTAGGATTCGATAATTATTCTGCTCAAATTTCTTTAAGAGATCCAGATAATAAAGAAAAATATATCGGTTCTGATGAGAATTGGGCAAAAGCTGAACAAGCTATTATAACTGCATCTGCTGAAAAAGGTTTACCAACAGTTGTAGAATATGGTGAAGCTGCTTTTTATGGTCCAAAATTAGACTTTATGGTAAAAGACGCTTTAGGACGTCAATGGCAATTAGGAACAATCCAGGTTGACTACAATTTACCAGAACGTTTTGATTTAACATATACTGGAGCAGATAACGAAAAACACAGACCAGTAATGATTCACCGTGCACCATTCGGTTCTATGGAGCGTTTCATTGCTATCTTATTAGAAAATACAGCAGGTAATTTACCTCTTTGGTTAACTCCAGATTTATTCACAATTTTACCAATTAGTGAAAAATATGTGGAATATGGAGAAAAAGTATTAAATTTGCTCGCTGAAGAAGAAATTAACGGATTGATTGACAGTAGAAATGAAAAAACTGGTAAAAAAATTCGTGATGCAGAAATCAACAAAATTCCTTTCATGTTAGTTATAGGTGAAAAAGAAGCAGAAAACGGTACAGTTTCTGTAAGAAGACATGGAGAAGGAGACTTGGGAGAGATGACAATAGAAGAATTCATCGCTTTCATGAAGGAACAAATCAAATTAAAATAATTTAAAAACAGAATACTATCGCAATAAGAAGAAAAGGCGGCAGAGGTCCAGCCAGAGTAATTAAGGAAGATCAACACAAGATCAATGATAAGATTGACGCAAAAGAAGTTCGCGTTGTTGGAGAAGGCATAGAGCCTGGTGTATATCAAATTTCTAAAGCTTTACAACTAGCAGAGGAGCAAGGTTTGGATTTGGTAATGATCAGTGAAAAAGCCGTTCCACCTGTTTGTCGTGTCGTAGAATATAAAAAATATTTATACGAACAAAAGAAAAAAGAGAAAGAACTAAAGGCTAAGCAACAAAAAGTTGTGGTAAAAGAAATTCGTTTTGGTCCTCAAACTGATGATCATGATTATGAATTTAAAAAACGCCATGCAAGATCTTTCTTAGAAGAAGGTTCGAAATTGAAAGCTTATGTTTTCTTTAAAGGACGTTCTATTATCTTTAAAGATCAGGGTGAAATCCTATTGTTACGTTTAGCTCAAGAATTGGAAGATGTTGGAAAAGTAGAACAAATGCCAAAACTTGAAGGTAAAAGAATGATTATGATGATGGGACCTAAGAAATAATTAGGTTCTTATCATCTTACAAAAAATAAAAAACGTTTTAATTTTAAATATTTGTAATCATGCCAAAATTAAAAACAAAATCTGGAGCGAAAAAACGTTTCAAATTAACAGGAACAGGTAAAATTAAAAGAAAACACGCTTTTAAAAGCCACATCCTAACAAAAAAAGAGACTAAACAAAAGAGAAATTTAACTCAAACTGGTTTAGTTGATCAAGCTGATGTTCATTCAGTAAAACAACAATTAAGATTAAAATAAGAACGTGTTCTTATTTGGTTTATTAATTCATTATTAACCCTGTCGATGGGCCTTAAAGCAGAGCAATCTCGCCCACTACAAAAAAATTAAAAATTATGCCAAGATCAGTAAACGCAGTTGCGTCAAGAGCTAGAAGAAAAAGAGTTTTAAAACTTGCAAAAGGATATTACGGAAGAAGAAAAAACGTTTGGACTGTTGCTAAAAATGCAGTAGAAAAAGGTTTAGTATACGCTTACCGCGATAGACGTCAAAAGAAAAGAAATTTCCGTGCGTTATGGATTCAAAGAATTAACGCTGGAGCAAGATTACACGGATTGTCTTACTCTAAATTTATGGGAGCTATCCACAAAGCTGGAATTGAATTAAATCGTAAAGTTTTAGCTGACTTAGCGATGAACAATCCAGAAGCTTTCAAAGCAATCGTAGAAAAAGTAAAATAATTTATTAAACAATATATTAAAACGTTTTAAACTTGGCTATTTAGCCAAGTTTTTTTTTGATAAATTTGAACCTAAACTTATTATTAATGCATCAACAAAAAGATCTATTTCTACGTATTTGGCCATTTTTTGTAGTATTTTTTATATATAATTTTGCAGCGGTTGCTCTTACTCAATATTTTGGTAGAGATGAATTGCATTTATATTTTAATCAATTTAGTAATCCTTATTTTGATAAATTTTTTGTTTACTATACAGATTTTGGAACATTATATTTATTTTTTATTTTATTAGGGTATTTATTTTGGACAAATACAAGAAGAATGTTTCTCTATCTTTTTACTGCTGAAACAGCTGCATCATTAATTAGTGTTTTTTTTAAGAATGTCTATTTCTCAGAAACTTTACGACCTGGCTATTATTTTACACATAAAAATATAAATATTATTCTTGTAAAAAATTATGCAATACAAATGGCTGCAACTTTCCCATCTGGACATTCATTAACTGCTACAGTAATTGCTATGACACTTTGCTTACTGACTAAGAATCGTTGGTTACAATTGTTTTTTGCACTATTATTCCCAAGTATTGCTATAAGTCGTATTTATCTTTCAAGGCATTTTGCAATTGATACAGTAGGAGGTTCTATGATTGGTTTTTTTATTTTTATATTTACGTATTATATCATCAATACCATTAAAAATAATAAGATAGATGAAAAAATCATTAGAAATAGAACGATTAAATAAACTTTGTATTTCTCTTATAGAATATAATCTTATTTGGGAAGATGCAGAAGCTAATCAACGTTATCTTGATAATTTACTTAATAATCATCAAACAGATATAATTCTTTTACCTGAAATGTTTTCTTCAGGCTTTTCTATGAATGTAGAAAAGGTAGCAGAGAAACCTTTTGGCGATACTTTTGTATGGATGCAAAAAAAATCAAAAGAATTAAATGCTGCAATTGCTGGTAGTATTTCTACAAAAGAGAATGAAAAATTTTATAATAGATTCTATTTTGTATCTCCAAATGGTTCAGTTTTTATTTATGATAAGAAACATTTATTTAGTTATGGTAAAGAAGCGACCGTTTATTCCTCTGGAGACAGAGTAGTTACGATAGATTATAAAGGTTGGCAAATACGACCAATTGTTTGTTATGATTTGCGTTTTCCTGTATGGATAAGGAATACAGAAAAAAATCCATATGATTTATTACTTTGTGTAGCTAATTGGCCAAAGGCTAGGAGAGATGCTTGGATAAGTTTATTAAAGGCTCGTGCAATAGAAAATATGAGTTATGTAGCTTCTGTAAATAGGACAGGAGAAGATGGATATAAATTAGATTATAGCGGAGATTCAAAAATGTTTGATACATTAGGAAAAGAATTAATACCTATAAATAATCATCAGGAAATATTACAATTTGAAATAAATAAAACTGAACAAAATGATGCAAGAAAGCATTTTAATTTTCTTGAAGATAGAGATCAATTTTATTTTGGATAAAATATTACAAAAAATAAGCTAACCATTTAGTTAGCTTATTTTTTTATAAAGTTTTTGCAATAGTGATTGAAGCGACATCCTTTTTAGATTGTTCATTGAGCGAAGTTGAAATGTATTCAATCAAAAAAGATATAGCGTAAAGCATACCCCGTAGGGATTGCCCTTCAAAAAATAATTATTTTTTTTATTTAGAAATTGATTAAAAGATCTAACCTAGTTCTATTTCCACTTCTTTTATAACTAGGATCAATACCATTTAAGCCTTTTATTTCTTGCATAAAAAAGTTACGACTTCTTAAACGCATCCATTTATTTAATTGACAAAGAATCATAAACTCAGGACCTTGTATATTTGTTGAATTCCATCTTGCCAAATCATATTGTGCATAATAATCTAAAGCAGCATATTTTTCCATATATAAATAAGCAAGACTTGTTTTAAATTCTTTTTTAAATAATGAAAAGTCAATACCTATATTACCATAAATCCCAAAATTCTGCTTTGTGAAATCAGGAGCTTCGGAAGGATTAAATACATTACCTTCAGAAAAATAATTATTTCCTGATTTATCTGTAATTAAATTTGAAGGAGGATTTGTTTTGTAATTTTTAAAATTGTAAAATACATTTACATTAAAATTAAGATTTGACAGTTGTTTCAATTTTATGTCTAGATGACTTGTCCAAATAGAGTAATCAGGAGCTAAATCTCCAGGATAAAAAAAGTTAGCAACATCGCTATAATATACGTTAGGTAATTTTTCTGCCATTAGAAGACCTGAACTTAATCTCCAAGATTTCATTTCATCATCTTTTCCAAAATTAGCAGAGATACCATACATTTTTCCTTGTTTTTTAAACGAGGCATTGTCTACATATTTTTCAATAAAAAGAGCCGATTTTATATTTAATAAATAATTATTGAATTTATAATTAGAAACATAAGAAATCCCATCATGATTAATCCAATCAAATTGTTCACCAATATAATTATCCCATATTCTAGAACCTGTTTGACGACCAAATCGTATAGCTTGGTTTTTAGCAGGTTTATATTCCACCCAAAGCTCATTTAATAGAATAGAAAGTTTACTATCTGATTCACCTCCAAAAGCAAAATAAGGATGAGTCATTATAGATGATCTAAAGCTAAATTGCTCTGTAATATCTGTATCCAAATTCAAGTAAAATAAAGCTCTGGACCAAAAACGAGTTGTGGGTTTTATTCTTTCTCCAGTTTTTATATCCATATTATTTTGATTCCAATCCATTTCACCTAAGCGCATGATTGCATCAAAACTAAGTTTAGAGCGATCTATTAAACTTGATTTGTTTTTTTCTTGATTAATTTTTTCTTTTGATAAAGCTTCTAATTGATTAATTCTATTCTTTAAAAGTTTTAATTCTTCATCATAATTTTTCTCAGGAATAGTATCTAATTCCTGAGAAAAGCTAAAACTACTAGTAAGTAATAAAAGCGGATACAAATATAATTTCATTAGGTAATAGGGTGGTTTAGAGTAAGGTTTGTAATAGGTTTATTTTTGTTGGATTTTTTTTAGGTATTTTGGAGCTTGATCTTCAAAAATTTCTTGTATTCTTTCATAATTATTTTGATTAACTAATTGCTCTAAGCCAAAATTTGAATAACAGTAAGTAACAAATTCATTTACTTTATAATCAGGTATAGATAAATTTTGTGTAAAATAATCTGTTGTATAATAATTTTGTAAGTTGCTAATTTTATTAACTTCTTTAAAGTATTGATCTTGTTGTTTTGCTTTCTTTTTTCGACCAGAAATCATAGAAACCCATTGAGATGGATCTAAAACTCCATTTCCGTTTAAAACTGAAGAAGCATTTGGATCCACTTTTTTATCCTTTATACTAGGATCTAAACCAAGGTTCTCATAAAGAATAGTTTCTTTAGATTTTTGATTTTTAATATTATTAATCCAATTTTTATCTAATTGATTAATATTTGCCTCCCCTAATTCTACAACTTCTATATTTAAATGAACAACAATAAATCCTTTATTTAGCATTTCTTGAGTTACTTTTACTGAACGCTCTTCATAAAAGTCATTACTAAAATTCAATAAATCTCCTACAGAAACATTAATAGAAAAAATTCCATTTTCATTAGTAAGAATTTTTGCATGAGTTTGTTCGTTTTCAACCAATATTCCAGGTATAACATCCTGTCCTTCTATAGCATCATCTACAACAACACGCCCTGTAATAAGGCTAGTTTGTGCAAAAGAAAAAAGACTGATCAAACTAAAAAGTAGTGTATAAATTAATTTTTTCATCCAAATGTATGTTAGTTGTTATTAACAATATTTCTTAAAATCAAAAACCTTACCATTTGATTTTATATTGAGAATAAGAATAAATTACATTTATTTACTTTTGTTCATATAATTAATATATATTGGTGCTTGAGTTTGAAAAATTTCTTCGATTTTATCATATTTATTATCCTTAACTAATTTTTCCAATCCAAAATTTGTGTAACAGTAATTAACAAAATTTTCAACTTTGTTTTCTGGAATATGTAAATCTTCTGTAAAATAATAATCTGTAAAAAAATCTTGTAATTCTTTGATTTTATCAACTTTCTTAAAGTATTGATCTTGTTTCTTTGCCTTCTTTTTCTGTCCAGAAATAACACCAAACCATTCTGTTGGATCCATAATTCCATTATTATTTAATAGAGCAGTTGCATTAGGATTTACTTTTGCATATTGCATATTAGGATCGAGTCCTAAAGCTTCGTAAAATTCTGTTTTTTCAGTCTTTTTTACTTTTATGTTATTTTTCCAATTTTTATCTAATCTATTTACTTTTGCTTCGTCTAATTCTACAACTTCTATATTCAAATGAATTGTTATAATTCCTCGATTCAACATTGCATCAGAAATTTTTACAGAACGTTCTTGGTAAAAATCATGTTTGAATAATAGTTCATCTCCAACTGAAACTCGGATTGAAAAATCACCATTGATATTAGTTGTTGTCTTAGCATCTGTTTGTAGATTTTGAACTAAGATTCCGTCAAGTACATCTTGTCCAACAACTTTATCATCAATTATAATTTTTCCTGTGATCATTTTAGATTGGGCAAACGATAATGTATTTATTAGGCAGAATAGAATAGTGTATATGTATTTATTAATCATTTTTAATAATATTAGTATTTATTTTACTAAGGTAAATAGGGGCTTGTTCTTCGATAACCGAAAGGATTTCATCATATTTGTTCTCTTTCAATAATTTTTTAAAATCATATTTAGTATAACAATAATCTAGAAAGCCAATAATACTAATTTTTGGTATTTTTAATTCTTCAATAAAATAATATTCAGTATAAAATTGTTTAAGGTCTTTAATTAATTCTTCTTTAGTTTTCTCAATTTCTGATTTTGAGTTAATTTTTTTATATGATCCACTCAATAAACTAAATAATCCCATAATATTAACACCTCCAATTTGATGAATTGTTCTATTAACTTTTTCTTCTTCATGTTTTAAGTTTAGTTTTATTTTATACTCCAGAGTATTAATTCCCATTTGAGTATTAATTTTTTCTTGGAATACCTTTTCCTTACCAAGATCATTTAGCATATTTTTATCTAATCGATTTACATTCGCTTCTCCCAATTCTATAACTTCTATATTCAAATGAATTGTTATAAATCCACGGTTTATCATAGCTTCAGAAATTTTTACAGATCGTTCTTTATAAAAATCATGTTTAAATAGCAATTCATCTCCAGCAGAAACATTAATAGAAAAAATTCCATCAACATTAGTTATATTTTTAGCATCTGTTTGTAAATTTTGAACTAAAATTCCGTCAAGAACATCTTGTCCAACAACTTTATCATCAATAATAACTTTTCCTGTTATCATTTTATATTGAGCATGAGATACAACTAAACATGAAATATTAATAGATACAAAAAATAAAATTTTATTCATCTACTTTAATTTTAGCATTTATTTTGTCAAGATAAATGGATGAATCTCTACTTAGCATTTCTTCTATTAATTCAAAATCATTTTGTTTGATGATTTCTTCGAAATTATTATTTGAATCAGAAAATAATAAGAATTCATCAATCTTATTTTCAGGGATTTTTAAAGTAGTTGTAAAATAATACTTGTTATAATAATTTTCAATCTTTTCGAGAACGTTTATTTTATTAAAATATTTTAAATTTTGTTTTGCTTGTTTTCTTGAAATATTTGTTCCCATTGACCTTAGATTGAGAGGAATATCTTTAAATCTTATTGAAGGATCTAAACCTAAATTTATATATAAAGAATCTATAAAGTCATATTTCAATTTTACATTTTTTTGCCAAAATTTATTCAATGTATTTACATTAGCTTCAGCTAATTCTATAACCTTTATATTTAGATGAACAGATATAAATCCTTTTTGTAACGTTGTAGAAGAAATTGAAATTTTTCTTTCATCTATACCTTCTCCTTTAAAAAGTAATTCATCATTTTCATTTACTTTAATTGAAAATATTCCTTTTATATTGGTTTTTGTTCTTGCATTGCTCGATAAGTTAGTAATTTCTATTCCTTCCAATTCCATAGACTCATCTTCATCAATTAATACTTTTCCAGAAATCAAAGTATTTTGAGCTTGTAAATAGGATAATGATAAAACATAAAAAAATAAAAGTATTTTCATTCGCATTAAAATTTTGACTAAAAATAAATGAGATTTTCTTTGATTATCAATATTTAACAAAATTTTACCTTAAAGTATATATATGTTAAAAAGAAAAAATAATTTCTTAACTATTATTCATTTTATCATATAATTCATTTTAAAAACAATAAAAAAAGACTTGATTAAAAATCAAGTCTTTTTTTATTGTTTTATATATTTTTTGAATAAATTATTGAATAAATTCTTCTGCTTGTTTTAATGAAGCATCTAATCCATTAACATCTTTACCTCCTGCAGTCGCTAAAAAAGGTTGTCCACCTCCGCCACCATTAATATGTTTAGCGATTTCTTTTACAATATTACCAGCATGTAAACCTTTATCTTGAACTAGGTTTTTAGCAATAGAAATTGTAATAGATGGTTTTACAGCATCATTTGTACCAACAACTATAAATGCATTTTCTAGCTCATTTGTTAAGTCAATAGCATTCTGCTTAGCTGTATTCGTATCTAAATTTGTTTTGATTGCTAAGAAATTAATTCCATTAATAGCTTTAACTCCAGCTTTCCAAGTTTCTTTTTCAGCTTTTGCTTGTTGAGCAACAAATTTTTCAACTTGTTTTTTCAACGCTGCATTTTCATCTAATATAGATTGAACAGCTTTTAATGCATCATTTTTAGTTTTTAAGGCAGCTAAAACTTCATTATAGCTTTTCTCTGCATCTTTTAATGCATTAATAGCTGTATCTGCTGTAATTGCTTCTATACGGCGAATACCTGCTGCTGTAGATGATTCTGATAATATTTTGAATAATCGTATATCAGCTGTATTTTTTACGTGAGTTCCTCCACATAATTCTACAGAAGTACCAAAACGGATTACACGAACTTTATCACCATATTTTTCACCAAATAATGCCATTGCACCTTCAGCTAATGCTTCTTCCATTGTAGATTCTCTTTTCTCTACTAATGGTAATGCTTGTGCAATTTTCTCATTTACTTTTTGTTCTACCAAAGCAATTTCTTCGTCTGACATTTTAGAGAAATGAGAAAAATCGAAACGTAAATAATCATCACCAACATAAGAACCCTTTTGCTCTACATGTGTTCCTAATACTTCACGTAAAGCTTCGTGCATTAAATGTGTGGCAGAGTGATTATTTGTTGTTGCATTACGTTTAGAAACATCTATTTTAGCTTGGAATGTTCCATTCACATTCTCAGGTAAAGTTTCTACAAAGTGAATGATTAAATTATTTTCTTTTTTAGTATCAACAACCTCTATCGTTTCGTTAGGAGAAATAATAACACCTTTATCTCCAATTTGTCCTCCAGATTCAGCATAGAAAGGGGTTTGATTGAAAACTAATTGATAAAATTCACCTTTTTTATTTTTTACTTTTCTGTATCGTGTAATTTTGACTTCTGCTTCTGTATTGTCATAAGCAATAGAAGTTTCGTTTCCACTATCATCTAAAACAACCCAATCATCCGTTACTAAAGCAGTTGCTTTTTTAGAACGTTCTTTTTGTTTTGCCATTTCAGCCTCAAAACCAGCTTCATCAATTGTAAAACCATGATCTTCTGCAACAATACGAGATAAATCAGCAGGGAAACCAAATGTATCGTATAATTCAAAAACAACATCTCCAGGAACAACTTTAGATTCACCTAATTGTTCAATAATTTGGTTTAATCTATTTAATCCTTGCTCAATTGTTCTTAAGAAAGAAGCTTCTTCTTCGCGAATTACACCAGTAACAATACCTTCTTGTTTTACTAATTCTGGGAAAAAATCTCCCATTTCAGCTTTCAAGATTGGGTATAATTTATAAATAAATGGTTCGTTTAAGTTTAAGAAACGGTAGCCGTAAGAAATAGCACGACGTAAAATACGACGAATAACATATCCTGCACCAGTATTAGAAGGTAATTGACCATCCGCAATTGCAAAAGAAACTGCACGTAGATGATCTACAATAACACGAATAGCAATATCTGTTTTTTCATCAACACCATATTTAAAACCAGAAATTTCTTCTAATTTTTGAATCGTTGGTTGAAAAACATCCGTATCATAGTTAGATGTTTTTCCTTGTAAAATCATTGCTAAACGCTCAAATCCCATTCCAGTATCAATGTGTTTTGCAGGTAAAGATTCAAGAGAACCATCTGCTTTACGTTGATATTGCATAAATACAAGATTCCAAATCTCAATAACTTGAGGATGATCCATATTTACTAATGATTTTCCATCCACTTTAGCACGATCTTCAGCTGGTCTTATATCAACATGGATTTCAGAACATGGACCACAAGGACCAATATCTCCCATTTCCCAGAAGTTATCTTTTTTATTTCCAAATAATATACGATCTTCAGCAATGTGTTCTTTCCAAAGATCTAATGCTTCTTGATCTAGTGTTGTACCATCTCCTTTGTCACCTTCAAAAACAGTTACATAAATTTGATCTTTAGATATACCGTATTTTTCTGTTAATAATTCCCAAGCCCACGCAATTGCTTCTTTTTTAAAGTAATCACCAAAAGACCAGTTTCCTAACATTTCGAACATAGTATGGTGGTATGTATCTTTCCCAACATCATCCAAATCATTGTGTTTACCAGAAACACGAAGACATTTTTGAGTATCCGCAATACGATTACTTTTGGGAGTTCCATTCCCTAAAAAGAATTCTTTGAATTGTGCCATTCCAGAATTATTAAACATCAATGTCGGATCATTTTTCAAAACAATAGGTGCAGAATCAACAATTAAGTGCCCTTTTGTTTCAAAAAAATGTAAGAATTCTTTTCTTATATCTTTGGATTTCATTTAATTAAATTATTTTTATCATTTGATTAACATGTTTGCTCGTACAATATTTATTACTTTGCAAACGTTTTACAAAGATAATAAAAAGGATAGTTAAGTAATGGAAAATAAAAACTATAAGTATAATTCTATAAATTTTGTTTTGAGTTGGTTGAAAAAAAGAGTTCAAAAAACTCCTAAAACAGCACTATATACATTACTTTTTTTATGTATCTCTATCGTTTTATCGGGAATAATTGGTTATAAGTTCAATACTTCTCAAAGTATTTCTAAACATAAAGAAAATCAATTATTAGCTGAACTGGAAAGAATGGAAAATGAAAACCAAGAATTACATAAAAAGTTTAAAAAAGTTGAAGCTGCTTTATCAGAAATAGAGGAAAAAGACCGTAATATTTATAGAACTATTTATGATTTGAGAGTAAAAGAGAATATTGATTCTGTAGATAATGCAATCAATAACTATACAGCAGAGGATATAGAGAATCTTATTGAACATATTGATAAAGAATCTAAATCTTTAGATGAAGTTTTTCGTACAATTGGTGTGAAAGATGCAAATCTATCTTCTATGCCTGTTTTAAAACCTATTGCAGATAAATATGTTAATCGATTAGCATCAGGATTTGGTACACGTTTTCATCCTATTCTTAAAGTGAATAAAATGCATAAAGGGTTAGATTTTACAGCTAAAGTTGGAACACCAGTTTATGCAACAGGAGATGGTACAGTAAAAACTGCCGAATTTAATTCTGGTTATGGTAATATGGTTGTCCTTAAACATGGGAAAAGTTACGAAAGTTTATATGCTCATATGTCTCGAATAAAGGTTAGAAAAGGTCAAAAAATTAAAAGAGGAGATGTAATTGGTTATATTGGAACAACAGGTCTTTCTACTGGAGCTCATTTACATTATGAAATTCATAAAGATGGCGAACCTGTAGATCCTATCATGTATTTTTATAATGATGTTGACCCAGATGATTTCATAAAAATTTATCAAAATTCTAAAAAAATGTCATTATCTTTGGATTAAACCCTGATAATGAACACTAACCTGCCTGATAAATTGTATTATTCGATTGGCGAAGTTGCCAAAGCTTTTGATGTAAATGCATCTTTGATTCGTTTTTGGGAAAAAGAATTTGATATTATTCATCCTAAAAAAAATAAAAAAGGGAATCGTTTATTTACTAAAAATGATATAGAATGTTTTAAAAATATATACTATTTAGTAAAGGTAAAAGGTTATACATTAGAAGGAGCAAAACAAGCAATTGGTAAAAAAGGAATAGAAACAACAACAGAAGAAATTGATGTTGTGAAAAGGTTAGAAGATATAAAAAATGAATTAATTAAATTAAAAATGAGTTTTGATGAATTTGAAACAATTCAAGATTCTAAATTAGAATAAAAACAATGACCAATCCTTATTACAAGGAATTATAAAATATATTTAAGTTAGATAACATATAAAAAAAGTCTTTACATTCATGTAAAGACTTTTTTTATATGTTATAGAAAATTATTTTTTTGGTAAACGAACAATTCTACTTGTATCATTTCTATATGTTTTTCCTCCGTTTATTTTTTTGTAAGAAAATTTAGAAGCTAGACCAATACTTTCTGATGAAATATTATTTGTAATGTCTCCTTTATTATTCATACGGTTTACAATGTCATAAGTTACGTCATAACCTAATTGTTCATATCTTGTTGGAAATTCACAATAAATTTCATTAAAATCTTTTAAAACATTTTGTACTTCCTGATCTCTCGTATTAATCAATCTTGCAGTACTATAAACAAAACCAAAATCTCTAAAAGAATCTATATTTTTAGCATTTTCAGGGCTGTAAACATCATAAACAGAAACAGATTTAATGCCATAAGCTTTGATATTATCTTTATCAAATGTTTTTAGTTTTTCTAAATATTGTTTTCCTAAATTATCATTATCTCCCACAAGAACTGTAATTATAGGAGTAAAATAATTCTCTCCATTTACACTATCATGAGGTTGAACAATTTTAGAAACATTATCTACAATTAAAACATTTGCTTTCAGATTTTTTTCTAATTCCCTTTTTGTATAATTAGCAAGCTCTTGATCATCTCTATCTGTTAATAAATAAATCTGTTCTCCAGCAAAATTTTTACCAATTTCTTCTATAATTTGATCAGCAACAACTTCATCTTTAGGATTTGATATAATTAAATCATTAAAAGAGTTTAAACTATCATCATTCGCATAAGGAGAAATAACCATAATCCCTGAATTACTAAAGAAATTCGAAACTTCAGTAACATCAGATGTATTTAAAGGTCCTATTACAGCATCGGTTTTACTAAAATCATTACTAGCTAAAATGTCTTGTAAATTTCCATTTTTTGTATCAATTACCTTAACATTTACATTTTTTCCTGTTTTAGCTAAGCGAGTTAAAGCTAACTTAGATCCGATAAAAAATTGCATTGCCTGAGAGTTTTTTAATTGTGGATTTTTTACCACATCAAAAGGTAACATAATTGCAATATTTATTTCATTATCATTCGCTCTTTTTAATTTTCCTGAAGTACCATATTTTACAATTTTAGCATTTTTTTGTAAAGGTATTTTAAGAACCATACCAGCTTTTAGACCATTAATTAAATCAGGGTTAAGACGTAATAAATCATCTAAAGTAGTATTGTACTTTTCTAGAATACTATAAGCAGAATCTCCATTTTGAACCGTATAATTAATAGAATTATCTTCAATTACAACAGAACCTGATTTCTTAGGAATTGTAATTACCATTCCTTCTCTTACTCCTTTTTGTAAATCAGGGTTTTCTGCATAAAGATCATCTACACTAACTTTTAAGTCTTTAGATAATGAATATAAAGTTTCTCCCTTTTTAATAAGATGAGAGCCTTGTGGGATTGAAATAGCAGGATTTGAATTGTTTTTAGGAATACGAACTACATCACCAACTTCTAATCCTTTTTGCCCAATTTGAGGATTTAATGATTTTAATGTTTCTTCAGAAACTTTATATTTTTTTACAATATTATATACTGTTTCTTTAGGAGCAATAGTTATATAAATATAATTATCATCTTCTGAATTTGATTTAGTAATGCTGTTATCTGTAACAACTTTATTATCATTCGTATTAACAGATGTTGTATTTTCCGAAGGAATAATAATTAAATCTCCAGGATGGATTCCATTTTTTTCTATTTTAGGATTTGCTTTATATAATTCTTCTTGAGAAATACCATATTGTCTAGAAATACCATAAACGGTTTCTTTGGCTTTCACAGTGTGTGTTCTTTGCTGTGCAAAAAGAGCTGATGAACCTATAAATAATAATAAAGCTAATATTTTTTTCATTGAGATGAATTTTCGTTATCAAATATACAAAATATGTTTTGTTTAAGGTTTTTCATTAAGTGTATTTATAATAAATTCAAATGCAAAAGGTTGTATACTATCATATATAAAATCAATGAAATAGTGTAAATCTACATAATCAAAGTCCGAAAAATTCTTAATACGTTCTTGCAATCCATTTTGTTGAGATAAACAAGTTAATAGCGAATCAATACGATTCAATAATTCTTCATTTTTCTTAACTTCAGCATGAATTAAACGTTTTTTTACCTTCTCAAAACCTTTTAATTGTTTTGTTTTTTGTGCTTGTATCATATCAGCAAAAGAAGATTCCGTTAACTCACTTAATTTCTCTAATTTCTCAAAAATCTCTTTTAATTCATTTTCTAATTCTGGTAATTGAGGTGCAATTTTAGAAGAATCAATAGCTCTTTTTTTTGTAATATCTAAACTATTTAAAAATAATTCTTCGTTTAATAAACCTATTTTTTGTTGTTTTTCTAATTGCTTTTCAGTTCTAATTAACATAGAATTTCTAAGTACAAGTAATGGAAAATCCACGTTGAAACTATTAAACATTTCTTTTAATTGAAACCAATAAGCAATTTCTCCACCGCCACCGATATAAGCTACATTCGGTAAAATAGTTTCTTGGTACAGTGGACGTAGAATTACATTAGGACTAAATTTTTCTGGGTTTTCATGTAAATCATTAATAATTTCTTCTTTAGAAAATTTAATAGAAGTGTTATTTACAAAGTAATTTCCATTTTGTTCAACAATTCGTTCTCTAGAATTATCATTCGGAAAATAAAATAAATTAATTTCTCTTGGATTTACTTGTATAGAATAGCCTAATTCTTCAAGTTTTTTATTTTGAGGAATTACATGTTGATAAGATGTTGATTCTATTAACTCTTTCTCAAAAGTAGGAACCATTATTTTTTTCAATTCTTTATCATCTCCATCAATCATTAGTAAACCATAATCTTTAAATAACAAGTGAACTAATTTTCTTGTAGCATCAGTCAATTTATCATTTGATAGATAAGATTGATTAATTAATTCTTTAAGTTGCTCCTTTTTATTTCCATTTGGAATTAGCATAAAGAAATAATCAAAAACTTCTTGTAGTCCTTCGGTAGATAATCTCCCTACTGGACCTCCAAATTGTTTTGACCAATGAATAACACGTTCATTGTATTTAAAATGATTGATTTCTTCAAAATCATGATCTTCTGTTGCCATCCAAAAAATAGGAACATAATTTATTTCATCTTGTTCTTTATTTAACTCTTTACAAGCTTTAATCACTTGCATAATTTTGTAAAAGAAAAATATAGGACCAGTAAATAAATTTAATTGATGACCTGTTGTTATGGTAACTGTATTTTTTTCTGCAAGTTTCTTTAGATTTTTCTGTTGCTTCTTGGATAAATCTAAACCTTCCATTTGTTGTGAAATTTGTTTAACTAAAATTTCACGATGATTATAGTTTTTAAGCTTGTTTTTAGCTTGTTCTATGTAATTATTTTTGTTTGGGAAAAGTTGATAAAAATTTTTCAAACTTTCATCCTGATCGATGTAATTCAACATCAATTTCGAAAAATAATTAGAATCTTTATACGATATTGTTTCCATTTAATTTTTATTAATTGTTTGATGAACAAAAATTGCTCTGTCTGTAGCAAAGATATCAACTCCATCTTTCTCTAAATCTCGATATAACTGACCATTTTTTGCTAAATTACTTTTGTCTAAGTTTCCTAAAGTACCGAATATTACAAGAATATTTTTATCATGAATTTTATCTAAAAATGATTTTTTATTTCGTTTTGTTCCTGTAAATGCAACCATTTTGTCTGTAGGAATTCCACTATTCATCATTTCATTAAATTCATGTTCATTTCTCATAGAAACTGACAAAAGAATATTTGGTGCAATTTGGTGCAATTTTTTTGCTTGACCAACTGTATAAGTTACCAAAACAACTTGATTTTGCATTTTATTTTTTTCAATTAAAGAAACGATGTCATTATAATCAACGCCTTTTTTTATATCTACCATAAAATATATCGACTTATTTTGCCCCCATTTTAAGGTTTCATCAAATGTTGGAATTTTAAAAGATGTTTTATTCCCAAAATCATCAACAAGATAATATTTTTTGACATTATTTAATTTTAATTGATTAACATCTTGTTTTCCAGTACTTGTTCTTTGTAAAGAATTATCATGCATTAATATAAGCTGCCTATCTTTAGTTTCTGCAATATCAATTTCAAATATCTGTATTCCATTATTATACAAATAGTCAAAAGATTCTATACAGTTTTCAGGATAACCTTTTATACCACTTCCTCCTCTATGCGCACTAACATAATTTTTATTTTTGGTTAGATATTTGAAGTTTATTTCTTTGTTGATATTATGTTGAGTGTTTTCAATTGTCAATTTCTTAGGATTACAACTAAAAACAACTAACGAAAGCCAAAACAAAAAATAATATCTCCTAAAATGCTTAATAATCATAACTTTATATTAGTTTATTATAAATTATGGTGTAAATTTAAACTGAATATAATCAATAAATAAATTATTATGGGACTTAAAGACTTTTTTAACCGACTATTAGGAAAAACTGAAAATGCAATTGATGCAGCACAAGATAAATTACATGATGCTGGATCTTCAATCAAAGAAAAAACATCTGAGGCTTCTGATT
>NZ_DAMCLZ010000003.1:32549-135666 GCF_032109125.1 Chishuiella sp. | reverse complement strand
GGATCTTCAATCAAAGAAAAAACATCTGAGGCTTCTGATTATTTAAAAGAAAAAGGTTCTGATTTAGAGCATAAAGCGCAAGATTTAAAAGATGAAGCTCAAGACAAATTACATGATGCTGGATCTTCAATCAAAGAAAAAACATCTGAGGCTTCTGATTTTTTAAAAGAAAAAGGTTCTGATTTAGAACATAAAGCGCAAGATTTAAAAGATGAAGCTCAAGATAAATTACATGACGCTGGATCTTCAATCAAAGAAAAAACATCTGAGGCTTCTGATTTTTTAAAAGAAAAAGGTTCTGATTTAGAACATAAAGCGCAAGATTTAAAAGATGAAGCTCAAGATAAATTACATGACGCTGGATCTTCAATCAAAGAAAAAACATCTGAGGCTTCTGATTTTTTAAAAGAAAAAGGTTCTGATTTAGAACATAAAGCACAAGATTTAAAAGATGAAGCTCAAGATAAATTACATGATGCTGAATCATCAATCAAAGAAAAAGCTCAAGAAATTAAACAAGATTCGAAAGATGAGCTTAATAATTAAAAAAATATAAAAATTCAGTCATTTTTTATGAAAAAACGGTTTGATTTTTGATAATAATTCATACTCGTTGAATTTAATGAAAAAATGACTGAATATAAAAATTTAGAGCCTTCTACCAACTCTAAACACAATAAAGAATTTTCTAAAAATATTATAATTGCCGTATTATCAGTTTGTTTATTATTAGCAGTTTGCTATATAGTATATACTGAAGAAGCATATTCTAAAAATTCTACCGAAATGCAAGGTAATATTAATGATTTAGAACGTTCAAGAGAAATTTTAAAGCAAGAGCTTAGAATCGTTAGAGCAGATTTTGATGATGCCAAAAGTAAAGTGACTAAAAAAGATGTTACTTTAGATAATCAGGATAAACTGATTTTAAATAAACAAAAAGAGATTCAATCTATTTTAATTAAAGAAGGTATTACAAGTGATGAATTACAAAGAGCGAAACGCTTAATAGTTTCTTTACAATCTGACATTAATTACTATAAAGAAGAAATTACAAGATTGAAAAATGAGAATAAAATTCTTACAACTAAAAATACTGAATTAACAACAGAAAATTCATCATTATCTGATCAAAAGAAAGCTGTAGAATCTAATCTTAACCAAGAGAAAAAGAGTAAACAAGACTTATTAGAAGAAACAAACTCTACTTTATCAATATCTAATTATATGATAAAAGGTTTATTAGTTCGTTCTAACGGTAGAGAAGTAGAAACTGATAGAGCAAGAAGAATAGATAAAGTTCGTGTAACTTTTGATCTAGATAAAAATTTAAACGCTGTTTCAAATCGAAAAGAATTATTTGTAACTATTTATAAACCTAATGGAGATATAGGTAAATTTAAAGGAGCTAATTCAGGAGAAATAACTTTACGTTCTGGAGTAAAAGTTAATTATTCAGATCGTGTAAGTGTAAATTATAATAACATGTCTGGATCTCGTGTTTCTTTTGATTGGGTTGATTATGAATTCCCAAAAGGAGAATATAAAATTGATATTTATCAAAATGGGTATAAAGTAGGACAAAATGTAATTACATTAAAATAATAAAAAAGGCTTTCTTTAAAGAAAGCCTTTTTTATTTTATAATTCGGTATCATCATTATTAAATGAATCTCTTTTATTTAATCTTTTTTTATGTGAATCAGAATTATTATTTTCTATTTGATGTTCATGTAATTGTTGTGCGGCTGTAAATGAAGTTACCATTGTATTTAGCATTTCAGATGCTGCTGTAGGAGAATTTGGTAATAATACTAATTTACTACCAGATTTTTCTCCAATAGATTGTAATGTATCATAATGTTGAGTAACAACAATAAGAGCAGAAGCTTCTTGAGAAGTAATTCCAGCTCCATTTAACACATCTACAGACTCTAATAACCCTCGAGCTATTTCTCTTCTTTGATCTGCTATACCTTGCCCTTGTAAACGTTTAGATTCAGCTTCAGCTTTTGCCTTTTCTACAATTAATATTCTAGCTGCATCTCCTTCATATTGTGCTGCTAATTTTTCTCGTTCGGCAGCATTAATACGATTCATTGCATGTTTTACTTGTTCATCAGGATCAATGTCAGTTACTAAAGTTTTTATAATTTCATAACCATAAGAATTCATAGCTTCTTGCAACTCTCCTTTTACAGCGATTGCAATATCATCTTTTTTCTCAAAAACATCATCTAATCTTAATTTAGGAACTTCAGCACGAACAACATCAAAGACAAATGAAGTAATTTGTGTGTAAGGATTATCTAATTTATAAAAAGCATCATACACTTGAGTTTTTATAACTTGATATTGAACTGAAATTTTTAATCTTACAAATACATCATCTTTTGTTTTGGTTTCTACAACAACATCTAGTTGCTGAATTTTAAGAGACATTTTTCCTGCAATTTTATCGATAACAGGAATTTTGAATTGTAAACCAGGATTTCTAATACTATTAAATTTACCGAAACGTTCTATAATGACTGCAGTTTGTTGTTTTACAGTAAAAACGAAAAGGAATAAAATAATTATTCCGAAAAGAAGTAAAATTCCAAATGAAATACCCATAAATAATAATGTTTTATAATAGTTTTGATTAAGATAATAAATTTTATTTAAATTATTATTTAATTTTTTTAAATAGGGACTGAAATGGACATTTTATTTATTAAATAACTAAAAATTTATTTAAGATTTTTAATAAAAAAGATTCTAATATAAACTAGATTAAAAAGTTAATATATATATCATGATCTTTATTTTAAAAGTATAAAAAAACCTCAACTATCTAAGATAATTGAGGTTTGAAAAGAGGTTCCTAGCGGATTCGAACCGCTGTGGACGGTTTTGCAGACCGCTACCTAGCCTCTCGGTCAAGGAACCATTCTTGTTCTTTTGGACTGCAAATATATTAAAAATTTTAGAAAAAAAAACTTTAAAATGATTTTTCTAAAATAACACTTACTTTTTCTACATGTCCACCAATAGGAGGATTCAATTTAGAAAGTTTCACTTTAGCATAAGTAACAGTTATAAGTTCTTGACCAATACGATCTAAGATTCTTTTACAAACATGTTCTAATAATTTTGAACGAATACCAACTTCTTCTTTTACTATTTTATTTAGTGATACATAATCTAAAGCATCTACTAATTCATCTGATTCACAAGCTTTAGAAAAATCTGCATGAGCTTCTAAATCGACCAAATAATCAGATCCGATTCTTGCTTCTTCTTCTAAACAGCCGTGATTAGAGTATATTTTTATGTTTTCTAAGATAATTATTCCCATTGGTCAAATATATAAGATTTATTCTATAATTTCTTAATTCTGTCTTTGTCTTACAGCTTCGTAAACACAAATTGCAGCTGCATTACTTACATTTAATGAATCTACAAAACCTAACATCGGTATTTTGATTAAAGCATCTGAATTATCTGCCCAAAAATCCGAAAGTCCTGTAGCTTCTGTGCCTAAAACTATTGCAGATGATGAAGAAAAGTCTGTATCATAAAGATTTTTTGTTTCATCTCTTAAAAAAGTAGATACAACTTGTATATTTTTATCTTTCAAGAAATTTAATACTGTTTCTTTGGTTCCTGAGGCAATATTATTTGTAAATAAAGTTCCTACAGATGAACGAACGACGTTTGGATTAAAAAAATCCACTGTCTCATCACAAACAATAACAGCATTTACATTTGCAGCATCTCCTGTACGTAAAATAGCTCCAAGATTCCCTGGCTTTTCTACAGCTTCAAGTACAACAACTAATGCATTTTCTGGCAATTGTAAGTCTTGTAATTGTGCCGATTTGGTTTTATAAACACCAATTATTCCTCCTGTCGATTTGCGGTATGCTAATTTCTCAAAAATTGGTTTTGTAATTATAAAAACCTTTGCATTACCAAATTGAAGTGAATAAGAATAAATATCATCACAAATATAAATTTCGACTGCTTCGTAACCACCTTTTAGGGCTAATTCATTTTCTTGAGTTCCCTCAATAATAAATAAACCTTGGTTTTTACGTTCTCTTGATTTTTCTTGCAGTTTCAGCAAGTTTTTTATCCTTGGATTTTGAAGACTTTCTATTTGCATTCTGCAAAATTAATTCTTTTTCTATCAATATTTAATAGAATTTTTTGTTCCATTTTTTATCTGTTAAAGAGTTCATTTTCAATTTGCTTTAATTTATAATCAATATAAACTTATATTTTTTGTACCTTTGCCCCTTAAAATCAGAATTTTCGTATGACCAAAGATGGAAAAATGGAGTTGATGGCTCCTGCTGGGAATTTCGAATCGTTACAAGCGGCTTTAGATAATGGAGCTGATTCTGTATATTTCGGAGTTGAGCAGTTGAATATGCGTGCGAGAGCATCAATAAACTTTACAATGGACGATTTACCTGAAATCGTAAAACGTTGTGAAGAAAAAGGTGTGCGTTCTTACCTTACATTAAATACTATTATATATGATCATGATTTGTCTTTAATCAAAAACTTATTAGAT
Source organism: Chishuiella sp. (assembly GCF_032109125.1). Classification (NCBI taxonomy): domain Bacteria; kingdom Pseudomonadati; phylum Bacteroidota; class Flavobacteriia; order Flavobacteriales; family Weeksellaceae; genus Chishuiella; species Chishuiella sp. The sequence continues at coordinate 131,102 of NZ_DAMCLZ010000003.1, read as the reverse complement.
CGTGCAAAAGAAGCAAATATAACTGCTGTTATTGCAATGGATCAATCTGTTATTGCTTATGCTAGACAAATTGGTGTAGAAATTCATATTTCTACACAGATCAATGTCACAAATATAGAAACAGTTAAGTTTTATGCAATGTTTGCAGATACAATGGTATTATCTCGTGAACTAAGTTTAAAACAAATAAATAAAATTTGTGAACTTATTGTAAAAGATGATGTTCGTGGACCTAGTGGAAATTTAGTCGAAGTAGAAATTTTTGGACATGGTGCATTATGTATGGCTGTTTCTGGAAAATGTTATTTAAGCTTACATTCTCATAATTCTTCTGCAAATAGAGGTGCATGTAAACAAAATTGTCGTAAAAAATATACTGTTATAGATCAAGAAACAGGTTTCGAAATCGAATTAGATAACGAATACATGATGTCTCCAAAAGATTTATGTACAATGGAATTTTTGGATGAAGTAGTGGATGCTGGAATTAAAGTATTAAAAATTGAAGGTCGTGGACGTTCTCCTGAATATGTAGCAACAGTTATTCGTTGTTACCGTGAAGCAATAGATTCTATTGCTGATGGAACTTATTCTAAAGATAAAGTTGATTACTGGATGGGATTATTGCAAACTGTTTATAATCGTGGTTTTTGGTCTGGATATTATTTAGGTCAAAAATTAGGTGAATGGTCAGCTGTTCCTGGATCTATGGCAACTCAAAAGAAAGTTTATATTGGTAAAGGAGTTCATTATTTCCCAAAAACTAATATTGGACAATTTGTAATTGATGCTTATGATCTTAAAGTAGGTGATTTAATCTTAGTTACTGGTCCAACAACAGGTGCGAAAGAAATGATTGTTCCATCTATGTTTGTTGAGGATGTAAAAGGAGATATCGCTAAAAAAGGAGATAGTATTACATTACCTATGGAATTCCGTATTCGTCCTTCAGACAAATTATATAAACTTGTAAAAGTTGAGGAGCCAGGAACACAACAAAACAGTGTTTCGGAAGGAGCTTATTCACACTAAAAAAAATAGTTAAATATGGTCATTATTACGTTACAACGCGATAAATGCATCGGATGCAACTATTGTTATGAATTGGCACCAGAACGCTTTCGTATGTCAAAAAAAGATGGTAAATCTGTATTATTAAAATCAATTGATAAAAAAGGTTTTCATACACTAAAAGACCCTGATCATACGATAGCCGAAAATTGTGACAGAGCTGCCAAAGCTTGTCCAGTAAATATAATTGTAGTAAAAGAAATATAAAAAAGAAAAGCCATCAAAATTGATGGCTTTTTTTATTTTCTATGTTCTTTCAAAATAATAAATAATAAAATAATTAAAGGAATCATCATTCCAAGAATATAGTATGTATTAATTTGTAAAATTGCTGGATAAAATAGAATTGCTGATAAAAGCCCTACAATAGCTCCACCAATATGAGCTGAATGCCCAATATTTCCTAAATTAGTTTTCATACCGTAAACAGAATATCCTAAGTAAAGAATACCAAAAATCCAAGCTGGAATATCTATTATAAAATATAATCCTATTTCTTGTTGGGGAAATGCTGCTATAGCGGCAAATAAAATACCAGTTACTCCACCTGATGCACCTACAGCAGAATACCAATTATCTTTTTTATGAATTAATAACGATAATAAATTTCCTCCTATAATTGCTAAAAGGTAGGTTAACAAAAACATTCCATAACCAATATTCATTTTTATCTGAGAAAAATCTCCAAACAAAAAACCTTGTGGACTAGCAAAAAAAGCAATTACAGGATTTGCAAAAAAGTATAATGTTAACATATTAAAAATTAAATGTGTAACATCTACATGTAAAAATCCTGAGCTTAGTATACGATAATATTCTTTGTTATGAACAATAGAACCTATTTGAAACTTATATTTATCAAAAAATGAATAATCATTAAAACCTTTCCAGCTAATAATTACATTTAATGCTATAATAACGATTGTTATTAGTGAGATATCTCCCATTATTCGTCTAAATTTTCATTGTTATCATCTTCAACCTCATCAAATAGAGTAGGTTGTACTTCTTCTTTTGATTCCTCTAGTTCTTCTGGTTCTTCAAAAGGCAAAGGTTCTAAGACTTTTATTGTTTTTAATTTATTTACAGTTAATTGATTTCCTTGTGCTTTAATACCTTTTACAGCAATAAATTCTTCCACATTAATAATTTCTGGTTCTCTTTCTACTCCTTTCAATTTAGAAAAAACTAATTCTATCATTGGTAAATAATCTGTAGAAACAACCATTATTGATGATTTATCATCCTCTAAAGAATAAAATACTTGAGTAGATAATGTTTCTTCTAGAAGAAAACGTTTAATGAAATATCTATCTTTTTCAGCATCAAAATAAACACAAGAAATTGGCTTATTTGGTTTCCATTTTTCAATAACTTCTAGTTCTTCATCAAAACGATTGCTCAAATCAAAAGAAACTAGTTTAGCTTCTCCTTTTTTATTAATAGTAAGTATTTTATCATCTCCCTTAAAAGAACCTAACAAAGTACCTACACCATCTGCATTAAGACGCTTTATTTCTTCATCAAACCAAATTTGTCTTGGAGCTAAAGTAGAAACTCCCTCTTCTTTTAATTCAATTTTTTTAATTGGATATTTTGTAACTAAATTTCCTTTAGATGATCTACCTTTTATTGTCAAATCGGCAAAATCTAAATCAAATTTTAATTTTTTAATACGTTGATGTGTTTTTAAAATTACTGATACAACTTGCGCTTCTCCATTAGGATTAGCTGTAAAATAAAGTACTTCTGAGCCTTTATTTCCTGCAGTTAAATCATATTCTTTATCCCGAGTAATTCCAGTAACTGCAAAACGCTTCTGATAAGCAGGACCATTTTTACCATCACGATAAATTAAATTATAGATGGTACGTTTATCATTCTTATGCCATACTGCAACATGTAGAATACCTTTCCCTATAAAGGTTTTGGCATCAACTTTAGTTACAATCATAGTTCCATCAGATTTAAAAACGATGATATCATCAATATCAGAACACTCAAATAAAAATTCATCTTTCTTAAGAGACGTTCCTATAAAACCTTCAGCTCTATCAATATAAAAACGAGTATTTGCTACTGCTACTTTAGTTGCATCAATTGTATCAAAAGTTCTTATTTCTGTTTTACGTTCTTTTCCTTTACCATATTTGGTTTTTAGAGCTTTGAAATATTCAATTGCAAAATCAATTAAATTAGCAAGATGATGTTTTACATTTTCTATTCTATCTTCTAAAGATTCAATATACTGTTGTGCTTTATCTAAATCAAACTTAGAAATACGTTTAATTCTAATTTCTGTTAATCGAGTAATATCTTCTTCTGTAACTGGACGTATAAGGTGAGATATATGTGGTTTAAGACCTTTATCTATTGCAGAAATAACTCCTTCCCAAGTTTCTTCTTCCTCAATATCGTGATATATTCTATTTTCAATGAATATCCTTTCTAAAGATGAAAAATGCCATTGTTCTTGAAGTTCATTCAGTTCAATTTCTAATTCTTTTTTTAATAAATCAACAGTATTATTTGTGTTGTGAATTAATATATCTGAAACAGATAAAAATTCTGGAGTTTGTTGATTAATTACACATGCATTAGGAGAAATAGAAACTTCGCAATCTGTGAAAGCATACAAAGCATCTATTGTTTTATCAGTACTACTACCAGGAACTAAATGAATTAATATTTCTACTTCTGCAGCAGTATTATCTTCTATTTTCTTAATTTTTATTTTACCCTTATCATTGGCTTTTAAAATAGAGTCAATTAATGATCCTGTTGTAGTTCCGTAAGGAATTTCCGTTATTTTTAGAATTGTTTTATCCTCTTGAACAATTTTAGCTCTGATTCGTACTTTGCCTCCTCTTAAACCATCATTATAATCTGATACATCAATTAATCCTGCAGTTAAAAAATCAGGAAAAATTTGAAATTTCTTACCTTTTAAATGCAAAATAGATGCATCAATTAATTCATTAAAGTTATGAGGTAATATTTTTGTAGATAAACCAACTGCAATACCTTCTACACCTTGAGCAAGTAATAATGGAAATTTGATAGGTAAATCTATTGGTTCTTTATTTCTACCATCATACGATTGTTGCCACTTAGTTGTTTTTGGGTTAAAAACAACCTCTAAAGCAAATTTTGTTAAACGAGCTTCTATATAACGGGAAGCTGCTGCACGGTCTCCTGTATATACATTCCCCCAGTTACCTTGCATATCAATCAAAAGTTCTTTTTGACCAATTTGCACCATTGCATCAGAAATTGCCATATCACCATGTGGATGATACTTCATTGTATTACCAACAATGTTAGCAACTTTGTTGTAACGTCCATCTTCTAATTCTCGCATTGAATGTAATATTCTTCGCTGAACAGGTTTTAGGCCATCATATATAGAAGGAATAGCTCTTTCTAAAATCACATAAGAAGCATAATCAAGAAACCACTCTTGATACATTCCTGATATTTTTTTTATACTTTCTTGATTTTCTTGCATAATTTTAATTATACCTCTCTATTTTCTTGTAATTTATTGTTTTCAACAATTTTATCTAATTCATTCAAAATATTTCTAATATTTTTACCTGAAATAAATGCTAATCTATATTTTACTTTTGTAAGATTTTGAGATTTTTTACTTTTTATAAAAACAATTATTTGCCTTGATAAAAAACCTCCTTTATAATCATATTTAACAAGTTTATATTTTGGTAAATCTATTTTTTTCCTATTTGCATTGAAAATTGATAATAAATCTAATCGCTCTGTCTCAAAAGTAATCGTTTCCCCTTTTGTATCTATAGCATAATATTGATTACCATTAAAACTTGTTATCCATATAAAAAAAACAATAAATATTGTAAGATAATACGGTGGAATTAAATGATATTTATCCAATAATATATTGCTAAATAATATTAGATTAATTATTATTAATCCAATAATAAGCAAATTCAGTATTTTAAAAAGACTAATAATCGCTTTATTATTTTTCTTCATAGGTGAGGGTTTTTGATGTTTAATTGTTAGTTTTTCAAAGTATCAATTGCTAAATTATTTATTATAAATTCTTGTCTTGTTGGTGTATTTTTTCCCATGTAAAATTCTAGTAAACTTTCGATTGTCTGATCTTTTCCAATCATTACGGGCTCTAATCGAATATCTTTTCCAATGAAATGTTTAAATTCATCGGGAGATATTTCTCCTAAACCTTTAAATCGAGTAATTTCTGGGTTTTTAATTTCCTCTAAAGCTAATAATCTTTCTGGTTCAGAATAACAGTATCTTGTTTCTTTTTTATTTCTTACACGAAATAATGGTGTTTGTAAAATGTATAAATGTCCTTCTTTTATTAATTCTGGGAAGAATTGTAAAAAGAATGTAATTATTAATAAACGGATATGCATTCCATCTACATCAGCATCAGTTGCAATAACAACATTATTGTAACGTAAATCTTCTAATCCATCTTCAATATTTAATGCAGCTTGTAAAAGATTAAACTCTTCGTTTTCGTAAACAATTTTTTTAGTTAACCCATAAGAATTTAACGGTTTTCCACGTAAACTAAATACAGCTTGTGTTTCTACATTTCTACTTTTAGTAATTGATCCACTTGCAGAATCTCCCTCTGTAATAAAAATTGTAGAATCTAATCTAAATTCAGCCTTAGGATTATTATAATGTTGACGACAATCTCTCAATTTTTTATTATGTAAACTCACCTTTTTAGCTCGATCCCTTGCTAATTTACGTATTCCTGAAAGCTCTTTACGTTCTGTTTCTGATTGTTTAATTTTTCGTTCAAGCGCTTGTGCTACTTCTGTATTTTTATGTAGAAAATTATCAAGATTAGTTTTGATAAAATCATTAACAAAAGTACGAACGGTTGTCATTCCAGGACCAATTTCATTTGATCCTAATTTCGTTTTTGTTTGAGATTCGAAAACAGGCTCTATAACTTTTATGGAAATAGCACCAATGATTGATTTACGAATATCTGCCGGATCATAACTTTTATTATAAAACTCACGAACAGTTTTTACAACAGCCTCTTTAAAAGCACTTAAATGAGTTCCTCCTTGTGTTGTATTTTGACCATTTACAAAAGAATAATATGTTTCTGAATACGATTTAGAACTATGTGTCATTGCTAGTTCTATATCTTCACCTTTTAAGTGAATAATGTCATATATTGTTTCTTCTTCTATATTATCTTTTAATAAATCTTTTAATCCATCTTTCGAAAAGAATTCTTCTCCATTAAAAATAATTTTTAAGCCTGGATTTAGGTAAACATAGTTTTTCAACATCTTGTCTACATATTCTTTTCTGAATTTAAAGTTTAAGAAAATTGTTTTATCAGGAACAAATGTAATTTTAGTTCCTTTTCTTAGAGAAGATTCTTTCTCATCTTCTTGATTCAATAAAATACCTTTTTCAAACTCAGCAACTCTTGTTTTTCCATCACGAACAGATTGTACTCTAAAATAAGTTGATAAAGCATTTACAGCCTTAGTACCAACTCCATTCAACCCAACCGATTTTTTAAAAGCTTGCGAATCATATTTTCCTCCTGTATTCATTTTTGAAACAGCATCTACCATTTTCCCAAGAGGAATACCACGACCATAATCACGAACAGTAACTTCTTCATCTCGTAAATTAATTTCAATCGTTTTACCAGATCCCATTACAAATTCATCAATACAGTTATCCACAATTTCCTTAAGGAGGATATAAATACCATCATCCTGAGAAGAACCGTCGCCAAGTTTACCTATGTACATCCCTGGTCGCATACGAATATGTTCGCGCCAATCAAGAGTTTTGATATTGTCTTCTGTATAATTAACTTGTTGATTTAGTTCTGACATTGTGAGATATGAATTTTAATCGAGTTTTACAAAAATAACACTTTTTTTTAGAATATTTTTATGGTATACTATTTTGATTTTGAGGAAAATCAATCTACTTTAACAACATGATAAAATCTAAATTACCAGACGTTTCAACAACTATTTTTACTGTAATGAGCAAGTTAGCTATAGAAAGTAATGCGATTAATTTAGCTCAAGGATTTCCTGATTTTGATGCCGATTCAAAATTAATTAATCAATTAAATTATTATGCTTCTAATCATTATAACCAATATGCTCCAATGTTTGGAATTGAAAAATTACGTGAATTATTAGCAGAAAAATACAATAATCTATATTCTTGTGACTATAATTATCTAGATGAAATTAATATAACAAGTGGAGCTAGTCAAGCTATTTTTAATGTGATTTCTACTTTAATTCATCCAAATGATGAAGTAATTATTTTTGAACCTGCATACGATTTATATCAACCAACTGTAGAATTATTTGGTGGAAAAATAGTTCCTATTGAACTAAAATATCCTGATTATAAAATAGATTTTGATGAATTGAAACAAAAAATTACATCAAAAACAAAACTTATTATTGTTAATAATCCTAATAATCCAACAGGAAGAGTTTTAACAGAAAATGATCTCAAATCTTTTGAAAAACTAATAAAGGCCAATAATTGTTATTTATTAGCTGATGAAGTATATGAACATATAACTTTCGATAATAAAAAACATCAAAGTTTTACTCAATTAACAACAATTAAAGATAAAGTTTTTGTTGTAGGATCTTTTGGGAAATTATTCCATATAACAGGATGGAAAATTGGTTATATTTTAGCTGAAAAAGAATTAATGAAAGAATTTAGAAAATGTCACCAATTCAATACATTTTCAACACATACGCCTTCTCAGTATGCAATTGCAGATTATTTAGAAAATCCTGAAAATTATTTACATTTAAGTAATTTTTTCCAACATAAAAGAGATTTATTTGTAGATAATCTTTCTTCAACTAAATTCAACCTTTTACCATGTGAAGGAACTTATTTTATAAATGCGAATTACTCTAATATAAGTAATTTACCAGATAATGAATTTGCAAAATTATTAACAGAACAATATAAAGTAGCTACAATTCCTGTTTCTGCCTTTTACAAAGATAAAACTGATTATAAAGTTGTTCGATTTTGCTTCGCTAAAAAAGACGAAACTTTAATAAAAGCAATTGAAAATCTAACTAAATTATAAATTAAAAAGGCTTAAGTAAAACTTAAGCCTTTTATACTATTATTTTTTATCAGTAGAACATCCACAACCTTTTGAACAACCTCCGTTACTACCTGAACTGAATGATTTTTTAACCATCTTAACAACATACCAAACTGCAAATCCGAATAGAAAAGCAATGAATGCATATTGTACCCAAACATTATCCATAATTTTATTTTAAAATGTGATATGCAATAAATGCAACTAAATATGCCAAACCAGTCATAAATCCTGTTTGTATTAAAGTCCATTTCCAAGAGTTTGTTTCTTTTTTTACAATTGCAATAGTACTCATACATTGCATTGCAAAAGCATAAAACAATAGTAATGAAACTCCAGTAGCTAAATTATATGCTGGTTGCCCTGTATTTTGATTAACCTCTGATTGCATACGCTGAAGTAAACGATCTTTCTCTTTATTATCTTCAACATCAACTTCTCCTAAACTATAAACAGTTGACATTGTACCTACAAAAACTTCTCGAGCTGCAAAAGAGGAAATTAATCCAATTCCCATCTTCCAATCGTATCCCATTGGTTCAACAATTGGTTCAATAATCATTCCTAAATTTCCTAAATAAGAGTTTTCTAATTTATATGAAGCAATTTCATTTTCTAAATCTTCTTCATTCATTTTTGGATGATGAGCAGTTACAATTTCTTCTGCATTTTTAAATTTTTCTCCTGGTCCAAAAGAACCTAAAACCCAAAGAATAATAGAAATTGCAAAAATTATTTTACCAGCATCAATTAGAAAACCTAACGTTTTTTCCCAAACATTTAGGAAAACATTCTTCCAATCTGGAAGTTTATATGTAGGCATTTCTAAGATTAAAAAACTTTTATGTTTAGATTTTATAATTAAATTTAAAACTATTGCACTTCCTAAAGCTCCTAAAACTCCCAACAAATACATTACAAATAATGCTAACGCTTGATAACTCAACCCTAAAATTGTTTTATCTGGTATAACCAATGAAATTAGAACAATATAAATTGGCAAGCGTGCTGAGCAAGTCATAAAAGGAGTTACTAAAATTGTAAGTAACCTTTCTTTATAATTTTCAATATTTCTAGCAGACATAATTGCAGGAACAGCACATGCAACACCTGAAATCAGAGGAACAACACTTTTCCCACTTAATCCAAATGGTTTCAACCATCTATCCATCAAGTAAACAACTCGACTCATATATCCAGTTTCTTCCATAATGGAAATAAATAAGAATAAAATAGCTATTTGTGGTACAAACACAGCAATCCCCTCTATACCAGGTACTATAGCACCTCCTACAATATCATTTATTGGTCCAGGTGGAATAATACTAATAGCTTCTTCGTCTATCCATCCAAATAAATCTTCTACCATTCCCATTAAAGGTGCAGACCAAGCATAAACAGCTTGAAAAATCAATAATAATATCCCTAAAAAAATAACATACCCAAAAATAGGATGAATTAAAGTTTTATCTATTTTATCTGTTAATGTTTCTTTCCCTTTAAATTCGTAACTAACAACCTTTTCCAATTCTTTATCAAGAATTTTATTTCTATCTAAAGTTTCTTTTACTTGAAGTCGCTTAGGTATTATCTTTAGTTCATTTTTTACTCTATCTAACTTTTCTTGATCTTCTTCACTTAAAAAGGGAATATATTTTTGAGAAAGATATTGCCACGCAATATAATCTGAACTAATATTAAAATCTTCTTTAATTTTATCAATAGTTGATATATACTCCTGAGGAATTTCAAATTTTGTATGATAGTCTTTAGTAGTCTTTACCAATGCATCTACTAATTCGTCTAATCCTTCGCTTGTTCTAGCGTTTGTTAGATATATTTTTGTATGTAAAAACCTCTCAAGTTCTTCTAGATTTATTATTAATCCTTTACTTTCAATCTCGTCTTTCATATTAATGACAAAAATTGAAGGAACTCCTAATTCTCTAACTTGAAGGTATAAAGAAATTGATCTCTTTAAATTTGAAGGTTCACCTACAACAACTGTTAAATCAGGATATAATTTATTTGATTTATCTCCTAAAATTTTAAAAACAACCTCCTCATCCAATGAACTAGGATATATACTGTAAGTTCCTGGTAAATCTATAATAGAAAATTTATTTCCATTACGTTCTACATTTCCTTCGCGTTTTTCTACTGTAACACCAGGATAATTACCAACTTTTTGTCTAAGATTTGTAAGCTTATTAAAAAGAGAAGTTTTACCTACGTTTGGATTACCAACTAAGGCAATTTTGTAATGATTCATTATTTTTTATTAATCAATATATTATCAGCTTCTGTTCTGCGAAGCGCCATGACTGTTTTATTTGATGTAATACTAATACAAATTGGACCACCAAAAGGAGCTTTATTTTTTATTTGTAATTTAGTTCCAGGTATAAATCCCATTTCGTACAATTTAGTAGGTATATCATCAGTTTTATAACCAATAATTTCTGCTAAATCTCCTATTTTCAAATCTTTTAGAGAAAACTCTTTAACTAACTTTTCCATTTTTCAATTGGATTAATTGTCTTTACTTGCAAATATATCCAATTTTTAATTAATCCAAATAGAAGAATTATCATAATTTTTTTTGTTTCTACTTAAATTTCAATTAATTCACTTATAATTGAAAAAATAATATTATATTTGCACTCAATTTTCATTTATAAACATTAATTTATGTACGCAATTGTAGAGATAGCAGGGCTTCAATACAAAGTTGAAAAAGACCAACAATTGTTTGTAAACCGTTTAGCTGGTGAAGCAGGTGACGAAGTAAAATTCGACCGTGTTTTATTAACAGATAACGGAGCAATCACTGTCGGCGCCCCAGTTATAGAAGGAGTTACCGTAGTAGCTAAAATCGTTGAACACGTGAAAGGAGACAAAGTAATCGTTTTCAAAAAGAAAAGAAGAAAAGGTTACCAAAAGTCTAACGGTCATCGTCAACAATTCACTAAAATTGAAGTAGCTTCAATCGGTTAAGATTGAGCTGAGATTAATTATTAACTCTTAAAAACAAAACGAAATGGCACATAAGAAAGGGGTCGGAAGTTCGAAAAATGGTCGTGAATCACATTCGAAACGTTTAGGTGTTAAAATTTTTGGTGGACAAGCAGCAATCGCTGGTAACATTATTGTTCGTCAAAGAGGTACTCAACATCATCCTGGTGATAATGTAGGGATTGGTAAAGATCACACATTATTCGCATTAGTTGACGGAAAAGTAGTTTTCACAAAAAAACGTAACGATAGATCTTACGTTTCTGTTGAACCATTATCTTAATTGATATCAACAGCGAAAACGCTAAAAATATAAAAGCTCATCTATTTAGATGAGCTTTTTTTATCTATAAATTTAATATTAAAAATCAAATTGCTTCAAATAAAAAAGCATCCAATTTCTTGAATGCTTTTGATATTTATAATATGGTAGGAATTAATTTTCCTCCTCTTCTTTTTCAACTCCCCATCCTTGTGCTGTAAGAGGAACCATTTGCTCACTTCCTGTTGTTATTAAGTAATTTTCTTCATTTTTACCTGTTACATGACCAATAACAGTAAGATTAGGATTTCCTTTTATTTTATCGAAATCGTTTTGATTAATTGTAAATAGCAATTCATAATCCTCACCACCACTTAATGCACATGTGATTGGATTTATTTTAAATTCTTCTGCACCTTTAATAACAGTAGAATCTAGAGGAATTTTTTCTTCATAAATATTAAATCCATGTCCACTTTCTTTAGATAAATGAATAATTTCTGATGATAATCCATCAGAAATATCAATCATAGATGTAGGTTGAACTTTTAATTCTTTTAATAAGTTTATTATATCTAAACGAGCCTCTGGTTTTAATTGACGCTCTATTAAATAAGAATATTGTTCGAAATCTGGTTGATTATTAGGATTTACTTTACTTACTTGAGCCTCTCTCTCTAAAACTTGTAATCCAAGAAAAGATGCTCCTAAATCACCAGATAAGACAATTAAATCATTTTCTTGTGCTCCATTTCTGTATGTAATATTTTTTTCTGGTGCAGATCCAACTGCTGTAACACTAATCACTAAACCACTTACAGAAGAAGTTGTATCACCTCCGACAATATCAATATTGTATTTATCGCAAGCATACTTCATACCATTGTATATTTCATCAACAGCTTCTATAGTAAAACGATTAGATAGCGCAATAGAAACAAGTAATTGTTTTGGAATAGCATTCATTGCTAAAATATCACTTATTGCAGTTACAACAGCTTTGTATCCTAAATGTCTTAATGGCATGTAAGACCAACTAAAATTTACACCTTCTACAAGCAAATCTGTAGAGATTACTGTTCTCTCTTTTTTATAATCAATAACAGCAGCATCATCTCCAATTCCTTTTATAGAACTTTCTAATTTTATAGGAAATCCTTCTTTGATTTGATTTATTAAACCAAATTCTCCTATTTCTGCTAAACTTGTTTTTGAAACATTTTTATCTTCTAACATCTATTTATTTTATTGATTAAAATTTAAAGGATTTACATTAACAGATCGAAAAGGTAAATTCTTTATATCTTGTTTTGACATTCTTTTTATTGTTTTATTTTGGAAAGATTTTTTAATATTATCTAACATCTCTTTTGGTGGAGCTAACATTTTTCTTTCTTTCATTGAAAACCATACCCCCACAAGCTCTGAATGACAAAGATGAATACCTTCTTTATTATATATATCATGAATAAATTGATAAATCATTCCATCATCAGACATTCCTGCAATTTCTACAGAAATATAAATTTCTTCACCTTCCATCGCTTCTTTAAAAAAAGAAAATTGCTCGTGCAAAATAGCTGGACCAATTCCATAACTACCTAAATCTTTCATCGAGACATTATAATCTCGTAAAAATGCAATTCTAGCAAAACTCGTAAAATTCATATAAGACGCGTTTGCAAGATGTCTATTAGCATCTAAATCCGACCAACGAACAATTGTTTTTTGAAAATAAATATTCTCCATATAATGATATATTTCACAAATTTACTAATAAGAATTAACAAGATAAATATAAACTATCAAAGTGCTAAAAATCAGTTCTAAAAAATAAAATATTTTTTATCTGAAATGATATATTTCTTATCTTTATAAGAGAACTATAAAAAAATTTTATGAAAAAAATATTATTTCCGACAGACTTTTCTGAAACTGCGAATAATGCTTTCTTATATGCTTTAAATTTAGCAGAAAATCAAAATGCAGAATTATATGTTCTGCATGCATTCCAATATCCGATGGTAAATGGTGGTATAGATGCTGTTGTTTTAGAAAATGTATATGACACTATAGAACTTGGTAATTTTGAAAATCTAAAAGATCACATTCCTTTTCTTAGAAAAATAGCTGAAGATAATGGTTTTGAAAATGTTAATATTAAATTTTTCATCAAAGAAGGAATGATATCATTTGTTTTACCAACTTTTATTGAAGAAGAAAAAGTAGATTTCGTTGTAATGGGAACTACAGGAAATTCTGGGATTGATAAATTTCTTTTTGGTTCTAATACCATGAATGCTATAAAAAATTTGAAAATTCCTGTTTTGAGTGTTCCTAACGGTTATAAATATAAAGGAATTAAAAATATTGGTTTTACTACTGTTTTTGAAGAAAAAGACCGTAGAGCGTTAGATTATTTAGTAGATGTTGCATTCAGATATAAGGCAAAATTACACTGTTTAAATATATCAAAAGACGAAACCTATGACGTCTCAACTTTAAATCATTGGAAAGATTATTATAAAGATGATCCTATTGATTTTTCTATTTATTCTGCTGAAGATTATATAGATGGTGTTTTAGAATTTATAAAAGAAGAAAAAATTGACTTATTAACCGTTGTAAGCAGAAATAAAACTTTTTTTGAGAAAATATTTTCTCCAAGTTTTACTAAAAAAGTTCTTTCTAAAAATATAGTTCCCTTATTTGTTATTCACGAATAACTAGAAAATCTATAGTGTAAAAAAAGGGGGATAGAATTAGATTCTATCCCCCTTTTTTTACACTATAGAAATATTTTTGTACCTTAATATTCTAAAAACTCTAAATAACATGAAAAAAATATTATTTCCGACAGATTTTTCGGCTAGTGCAAATAATGCATTTTTATATGCTCTTAATCTAGCTAAAACACTAAAAGCAGAAGTATTAGTGTTACATGTTTATGATCTTCCTATGATAACTGGAAGTATAAATGCAGGTGTTATACAGAATGTGTATGAAACAATTGAAACAGGTAGTTTTGAAAATTTCAAAGATAACATACCTCATCTAAAAGATATTGCTAAAGAAAATGATTTAAGTGAAATTCCTATTAAATTCATTTTGGAAGAGGGAAATTTCTTGTATAATCTAAAAAAATTAACTGAGGAAGAAGAAATAGACTTTGTTGTGATGGGAACTGAAGGAAATACTGGTTTACAAAAATTATTATTCGGTTCTAATACTATAAATGCAATTACATCTCTTAAAATCCCTGTATTAAGTGTTCCTCAAGATATTTCATTTAAAAGTTATGATAACATTGGTTTTACAACAATTTTTGAAGATAGAGATAAAGAAGCTTTAAAATATCTTATAAAAATGGCTAATAGACATAAAGCAAAAATTCATTGTATGCATGTATCTAAAGATGGAAGTTATGATGATAAAGCCTTAAAAGAATGGAAAATTCAATTTGAAAATGAACCTGTTATTTTTGAAATTATAACTGATTCTGACCCTGTCAACGCAGTAATTAATGCTATTGATGAAAAGAAATTAGATTTATTAACAGTTGTAAGAAGAAATAAAGGCTTTTTAGATAAAATATTTTCTCCAAGTTTTACTAAAACTATTGTTAATAAAAATATTATTCCACTTTTTGTTTTTCAAGAACAAGATAGTTAAAAGCTTCTTAAAAGAAGTTTTTCTTATCATAAAGTTATTTTTAGTACTTATCTTTTAATAGAGTCGTTTTATTATAATACAAATGAATTTATTAAATATAGTTAACTAAAAATAACTTTTCTTTTTTATATTAATTTTCAAAAGATAATTATCTTAAAATTTAGATTTCATTTTAGATTTCTTTATTACAAGAATATTATTAACATTAAAAACATCATAAAATCATTCATATTTTTAACAACTTTTAGTATAAAAATTGTATAATTTTTAATTAAAAATTATACTCAATAGTTATATTGATTTTTTTACTATGAAAAAAAATTAACATAAAAATGAATTTTATTTTATTAATATTTGTTAAAAACATAATAAATATCATTTTTTAGGTATTAAAAAATAAAAATTGAATAAAAAAAAGCAAAATAAACTTTATTTAAAAATTTAATTATTATTCCTTTTTTTACTTTTCTTAATAAAAAATAATGCTCAGATTTGCTATCCTATTTTATAAAATAAATAAGATTATGAGGAGAAGAATCACATCTTTGGGCTTATTAGCTTTCCTTGGTTTAGGATCTATAGCTTTTGCTCAAATAACAGGTGTCGTAAATGATGCAGATAATTTCCCAGAAGCAGATGTTCAAGTTACTATAAAAGGAACTGATAAATCTGTATTTACAGATGCTGATGGAAAATTTGATATTGATGCTAAAATTGGAGATATTTTAGTTGTTAATGGAAAAGAATTTAAGGTTACAAGTAATACTTTAGGAACACTAAGATATACTGATGCTAAAGCTACTAAAGAATCTACTGTTGATTTAGGTGAAGTTGTTGTAAAAAGTATATTCAACGCTCCATCTAAATCAGGAGTAACTACAGTTAAAGCAAAAGATTTAGAACAAATGAACCCTTCTGTTTCTATTGATCAAATGATTGGTGGAAAAGTAGCTGGTTTATCTTCACAAGCAATGAGTGGTGCTCCTGGTGCTACAGCAAATGTTACTATTCGTGGTGCAATTGGATTAAATGGAGGTGTAAAATCACCATTATATGTAGTTGATGGAACTTATATGTCTGCTTCTGATGTAAATGCAATTAACCCTTCTGATATTGAAGAAGTAAAAGTATTAAAAGATGCATCTCAATTAGCAATTTTTGGTTCTCGTGGGGCTAATGGTGTTATCATCATGAAAACAAAAACTGCTAAAAGAGGAGAAGCTACAATTACTTATTCTGCTCGCATTGGGGTTAACCAGATGATGGATTTACCAAATATCCATTTAATGAATGCTAATCAGTTACTTAATTACCAAAATGATTTAAGTAAATTAACTGATGCAAATGGAAATTCTTTAAAACTAGGAGTTGCTCGCACTGCAGATCAAATAGCTGATTTATCACAATATAACCACAAGTGGTCTGATAATTTATACAAAAATGGATTAACAGCTTCTCACTTTGTTTCTATTAGTAAAAATGACGGAGATACATCAACTAATTTCTCTGTTGGTTATGATAAAAATGAAGGAGCTGTACAATACTATGATGGAATGCAAAGAATAACATCTTCTTTAAACATTACATCAAAAGCTAAGGAATGGTTAAGATACGGGGTTAATTTAAATGGATCTTATGCTTCAATTAATACTCCTCGTGACCGTGTGAATGTACAATCTCCATTCTACAACGTATTATTAAATAGACCTTATGTACCTTTTTATCAATTAGATGCTAATGGAAATCCAGCATTAGATGCTGATGGAAATAAAATCTATAATTCTGGTGCAAACTCTGGTGGTTATGCTGTTGCAGATGAAATGGAAAAAACTGATGCAGAAACAAGATATTTACGTATTTATGGTACAGGTTTCTTAGAAGCTGATCTATGGAAAAATGTTACTGCTCGTTCAACAATTGGAGCAACGTATAACAGAGTTCAATCAGAAAACTTCTTAAGACCATCTTCATCTTTAGCTGTATTATTAGGTAATGGTGGATCTAAAACAGACACTAGTTCTGATCGTTTTGATTACAACTGGAGAAATGAGGTTTCTTATGAAAACAGTTTTGGAAAACATCATTTACGTGTTACAGCTGCATCTGAATATATTAATCAAAGTTTATATTCTCTATCTTTATATGGAAATCAATTTCCTAATGATTATTTATCTACACAAAATTTAGCTGTTAATATTGGTCAAGACTCTAATACACAACGTTGGAGAATAACTAAATTTGGATATTTAGGTGCTGCTTCATATGATTTTAACAATAAATATTTTGTCGATGCATATGTTCGTAGAGATGGTACTTCTTTAGCTGGTCAAGATGCTAAATTTGGAACTTTCTGGGGAGCATCGTTAGGTTGGAATATTGCTAAAGAAAATTTCTTAAAAGATTCTAAAATTGTTAATAATTTAACTGTAAAAGGATCTTATGGAGAAGTTGGTGATGATTCTGCAATTGCACGTTATGCAAACATGACTTTACTACAATTAGATACAACTTACAATGGACAGGCTTCTGCTTTTCCTGATGGAAATTTATCTAATCCAAAAACAACATGGGAAACAAATAGAAAATTAAATGTTGGTTTAGATTTTGGACTTTTAAATAACCGTTTAACTGGATCTTTTGCATACTTCCACGATCAACGTTCAAACTTTATTTTTAATCAATATTTATCAAGTGAAGCTGGAGGATTTACAACATATATCAATGCAGGTAAATTAACTACAAGCGGTTTAGAATTAGAATTAAATTATGATGTGGTTCGTTCTAAAAACTTTGATTTATCTGTATACGGGAATGTAACATCTCTTAAATACAAAGTAAACAAACTTGCTGACAACCAAGATATGTTATTAGTTAATAATTCATATGAAAGTTTAGCTCATGTACAAGGAGGAAAACCTTATCAATTCTACATGGTTAGATATGCAGGTGTTGATTCTAGTACAGGTAAAGACCTTTATTTAGATAAAAATGGTAATGTAACTGATACTTATGATGGAGGAGATGCTGTAGCTACAAACAAAACTCCTTTACCTGACTTGATGGGAGGATTTGGTTTAAATGCTAAATTCTATGGATTTGATATTAATGCAGATTTCACATATTCTGCTGGTGGTTATATGTATAATAATACTTACCAATATTTAACTGATCCTACTTCTTTAAACAATCACGTCGTAGAAGCGGCAAATTACTGGAAAGGTAATGGTGATAATGCTCAATTTGCTACACCAATTCCAAGTGGTACAGAATATTCTACAAAATTTTTAGAAAAATCTGATTACATTTCTTTCCGTAGTTTATCATTAGGTTATTCATTCAATAATTTAGTAAAAGGAACATTTGTTAAGAATTTAAGAATGTATGCACAAGTTCAAAACTTAGCTTTATGGACTAAATATCATGGTAATCCAATAGCTGGTACTGGTTCTAGCGAAAGTAGCACTACATCATCTGCAGGATATGTTTCGAATTCGTTTACAGCATTCTCTTATCCTTTAGTTCGTTCTTATTCTATTGGATTTAATGTGTCATTCTAAAAATTAAAAAAATGAAAAAAAATATATTTGTATTATCATTGTTAGCTTGTGCATTAAGTTTTTCTTCTTGTAGCGAAGATGATATTAATCAAAAACCATATGATAAAATAGAATTTTCTGATTATTATAAAACAGAATCAGACTTTAATACAGCTATCAATGGTGTTTATAGAGGATTCGCTCAAGATATTAATGGTGGTTATTACGCTGGATTAAGTAGTGCTAGCGATATTATTGCAGTTGGGGATATATTAGGTGATAACTTAATATTAAACCCTAATGGTCGTCAATCTGGTTTAAGAACTCATAATTGGAGTTATAATTCTAATGCAACTCCAACATCTCTTTACTCAACTTCTTATAATATTATTTCTAGAGCTAATTTAATTTTAGCTAATATTGATAATTTACAAGATGGTGATTTCAAAAATTATATTACTGCAAAAGCAAAAGCAATACGTGCATTAGCTCATTTTGAAGTTGCTCGTACATATGCTGAAATTCCAACTCAAGCTGCTGATGCATCTTCTACCATAGGTATAGCTTATGTAGATAAATATGATCCAAAAGCTGAACCTACAAGAGATGCAACAATAGGAGAAACTTATACTAAAATTATTGCTGATTTAGAAGCTGCTATTCCATATTTAAAAGAAGCTGATCCTTCTTCTGAAATAAATAAATATGCAGCTGAGGCTTTATTAGGGAAAGTTTATTTATATAAAGGTGATTATCAAAAAGTAATAGAATACACACAACCCGTTGTTGATAATGTTAGTCCTGCAAAAAAAGCAGATTTAGCAGATTTATGGACTTCAAATAATAGTGAAGGTGTTTTATTTGAAATACCATTACTTAATACTTCTGATCCTAAAATAGGTACTAATTTTAGTCAAGGAGCAACAGATGCTACAATTATTTTAGAATATGCTGTAGATAAAAATTTCTATGCTTTGTATGACTCTGCAACAGAACCAGAAAGAAAAAATGCTTATTTTAAAATTTTTAATCCTAAAAACCTTGATGGGGATGCTGTAATAGCTGTAAATAAATACATTAAAGGTAAAGTAATGTTAGGTATTAATAATGGGCGTTATTTACGTACTGAGGAAGCTATTCTAAATTTAGCTGAAGCTCAATATTTATCAGGTGATAGTGGAAGTGCCTTATCAACTTTAAATAAATTAAGAGACGTGCGTTACTCTTCTTATAAAGGTGGAGAAACTGGTGCTGCTATTTTTGATGCAATTCAATTAGAGCGCCGTAAAGAGTTAGCTTTTGAAAATGGAGATCGTTGGTTCACATTAAAACGTTTACAAGGTGTTTCGGGAATTTCTTCTGAATATAAACAAGGTATTCAACGTAGTGGAAACGGTTATTTAGCAGATGGATCTGGTTCACCATCATCTTCACAGACTTTAAATGCTGGAGATTACAGATGGCAGTTACCTATCTCTCAAACTACATTAAATAAAAACTTAAAAATGACACAAACACCAGGATATTAATTATTCTAATCATAGTGTTATTTTTATAAACATTAAAAGCCGTTATAATTCATTTTATAACGGCTTTTTTATTTACTATCTATTTTTTAGACGTGATATTTTGCAATAGTGTTTGAAGTGGAAATCCTTTTTAGATTGGATTCATTTCAAGAAGATGATTATATTTCCAATCTAAAAAGATTGGGAACGTGAAACCACAGTGCGAAGCAATTGCCCAAAAATAAAAGACTTTATTTATGGACTTTGTTTTTATATGATTTTAATTTTTTAGCTTATCCACAATTTGTTGATAAACATTTTCTGATGATAAATTCTGAAAATAATCAAAATTCTCAAAGCCTTTTGGATCTTTACCAAAAATAGAAGTAGGGCGACAATTTAATGTTTCATCTTGTATAACATCATTTGTAGATTGTCCATAACCTATAAAGCCTGCAAATGGGTGTGTTCCTCCCCAAATAGATATGGTTCTTGTTCCCATTAAAGAGGCTAAATGCATATTGGCACTATCCATAGAAATCATAGCTTGTAATGTTGCTATTTTTTGTAATTCTTCTTCAAAAGAAATCTTACCTGCTAAAGATTGAATATTAGGATTTAAATTCTCCCATGTTTTTAATTCATCAATTTCTAATTTTCCTCCTCCAAACAAAAAAATTTTATATCCATTTTCTGCCAATAATTTTGTTACAATCT
Source organism: Chishuiella sp. (assembly GCF_032109125.1). NCBI lineage: Bacteria > Pseudomonadati > Bacteroidota > Flavobacteriia > Flavobacteriales > Weeksellaceae > Chishuiella > Chishuiella sp. Next base: position 110,165 of record NZ_DAMCLZ010000003.1, on the reverse strand, counting down.
TCATTTTATCCAATGGAAACATTTTACTTTTAAAAGCTGCAAAAGGAGCTATACCAATCGATTTTTCTTCTTTTAAGGTATTTGATTTTAATTGATGACTAAGTGTTAATTTAAACCCTAAATTTCTTAACACATCAGCGTAGCGTTCTGTGGTTAATTTAAGCTGTTTAAAGACTCTGTTTTCTTGATTAATTAATGCTTTTTTTTCTTCTCTACCTTTATCTAATGTAGCTGTTGCTATTCCACTTAATTTAAAGAGAGATGTAATAACTTTAGAACGAATTACATTGTGAAAATCAGCAACATAATCAAAATTATATTTTTTTAATTCTCCATATAATTTAAAAAGATTTAAAAAGCCTTTGTACTCTTTATTTAGATCAACAGGAATGAATTTTATTTCAGGAAATTGTTTAAAAATAGTTCCCATGAATGGGCGAGAAGCAACATAAACTTCTACATTAGGATTCTGTTCTATAAATTCTTTAAGAACAGGCGCTATCATTGTAACATCACCTAATGCAGAAAAACGAATAACTAAAAGTTTCTTTTTATTTAACTTCTCCATTTTTTCTATTATTTAATTCTTTGGAAACTAATTTCATTTGTTTTTCAAATTCTTCTTTTGATGCTTTAAAATATTCATCAGAATTCTCTGTATGTTTTGCAATTCTTCTTAATGATTTACGATCACTCTTTATAAAAATCTCACCAATTTTAGAAGCTTCTTCATACGAAAAACCAAATTTTATAAGTAATTGTCGACCAACATAAACTGATGAGAAGAAACTTTCTCTATACACTTCGTTCAATCCTTCTTTCAAATAGTTATAGGCATAACTACGGTTTTTTGCACGAACAATAATCTCAAGATTAGGAAAGTTTTTACGAACAATATGTACTAACTTTTGATTAATTTCTGGAGGATCCAACGCTGCAACAAAATATTTTGCATGATCAGCACCAGCGGATTTTAAAAGATTTACATTGGTTGCATCACCATAAAAAACATTAAAACCTTGTTTACGCATTTTTTCAACACGCTCGCTATCGTTATCTAAAACAATAGTTTTTATATCTGTACTGTTTAAAACTCTACTTATTGTATTTCCAAAATCACCAAATCCTGCAATAATAACATCTCCTTCAGAAGCATCAATATTTATTTGCTCATTTTTTACTATTGGAGTGACTTTAGATTTTACTCCAAAATATTTTAAAATCAAACGTTCATTCAGTACCAATAATAGTGGAGTTATTACCATTGTTATCGCTGTTGTAGCTAGCATTAAATCGTACCATTGCTTGTTGAGAATATCTAAATTTCTAGTTAAAGCTAAAATCACAAATGCGAATTCTCCTACTTGTGATAGCAATAGAACAAATAACATTTTCTGATCAAAATTAAACTTATGCTTAATTCCTATTATCCATAAAACAAACGATTTTATAGCCATAATTCCTATTGTTAGTCCAAGAATCATAAGAGGCTTCTCTACAATCAGCTTAAAATTGATAGTAGAACCAACAGCTATAAAGAAGATACCAAGCAATAAAGATTTAAAAGGTTCTATATCGCTTTCTAATTGATGTTTATATTCATTATTAGCCAATACAACACCAGCTATAAATGCTCCCAAAGCAGGAGAAATTCCAACTTTTTGCATTAATAGAGATACACCAATAACTAATAATAATGCTGAAGAAGTATATATTTCTCTAACTTGTAATTGACCAACGTATTTAAAATAAGGTGTTAGAATATATTTTGCAATAACATATATAAAAGTAATTGCACCTACAATTACCAATGTTTTCATAAAAGCAGGTCCACCAACCAATAGACTTTTAGAATCATCTCCAATGGATTGTATTAGTGAATCTCCAACCAATAAAGGTATAATTGCTAAAATTGGAATAACCATTATATCTTGAAAAAGAAGTACAGAAAAAGTCGATTTACCAATTCCTGTTTTAGTAAGTCCTTTTTCATTCAAAGTCTGCATAATAATAGCTGTCGAAGAAACGGTAATAGCAAAAGCTATAGAAATAGCTCTTGGAAAATTCATTTTCAAACCATAAACTCCAATAATTGTTGCGATAAAAACTGTCCCTAAAATTTGCATTCCACCAAGATTAATAATCTTGTTCTTCATCTTCCAGAATTCTTTTGGATCTAATTCCAATCCAACTAAAAATAGCATCATCACAACACCAAATTCTGTTGCATGCATTATATCAGCACCATCGTTTCCTACAAATTTCAAAACATATGGTCCTATTAAAACTCCTGCTATCAAATAGCCTAATACAGAACCCATTCCTAATTTCTTAGAAATAGGAACACAAATTACAGCAGAAAATAAAAATATAAATGCTTGTCCTAGAAAATCGTTCATAGTAGTTGGTTAATTATTTTTCATTTGGCGTTCCCTTAGGACGGCTTTTCATTATAATTAGAAAAGGATTTTCTCTTCAATCCCTAACGAAATATAATATTTATTAACTATTGTTTTGTTGAGATTGAAAAGCAATCGCGTAAAATTTGAATTGTTTTACCATTGCAAGTAATCCATTTGCTCTTGTAGGAGATAAAAATTCTGATAAACCAATTTCTTTAATAAAATCTGTATCCGAATCTAATATATCTTTTGGAGTTTGATTATTGTACATACGTACCAATAAAGCTGCAATTCCTTTTGGTAAAATCGCATTAGAATCTGCTCTAAATTCTATAACGTCACCTTTTAATTCAGCATCCAACCAAACAGAAGATTGACAACCTTTGATAATTTTATCATCTGTTTTTTCTTCTTCAGATAATGTTTTCAAGCTTTTTCCTAACTCTATTAAATATTCATAACGTTGTTCCCAATCATCAAAAAATGAGAATTCATCAACTATTTCGTTTTGTATATCTTTAATTTTCATACTACAAATTTAGAAAGTTTTTGACTCTTTTTCTTCATAAATCTGCTTTAAATCTCATTATTATTTTTCTTTTATTATTTTTGTGAAACTATAATTTAATTCTCTCAGAATGAAATATTTTTTCATCGTCAACCCTAATTCAGGAAATGCAAAACATGAAATTTCTATTGAATTTCTACAATCTAAATTCTCTCCAAAAGATGAAATTATTTTAAAAGAAACTGCTTATCAATTTCATGCAAAAGAATTAGTACAAGAAGCTATTGTTCAAAATGCTGATGTTGTAGTTGCTTGCGGCGGCGATGGAACAATAAACGAAGTTGCAAGTGCCTTGGTACATACTGCAATTCATTTCGGAATTATTCCTGCAGGTTCAGGAAATGGTTTAGCGGCTAATCTTGGCATTCCAAAAGATATTAACAAAGCGATAGAAATTATTAAAAACTCTGCTGTGCGTAAAATGGATGTTGGTAGAGTGGAGGATAAGTATTTTTTTAGTAATCTTGGTTTTGGAATTGATGCTGATATTATCCATAGTTATGAACAAAACCAGAAACGTACAATTACTGGTTATGTTGATGCTTCTGTAAAAACATTAATGAATTATAAATCGAAATTATTCCGACTTTATATAGATGATGTAATTATCGAAAAGAATTTTTATTATTTATTTTGTTCAAATTCTAATATAGCTGGTTACGGAATTTCATTTACTCCTAATGCTGACCTTTCTGATGGTTTATTAGATTTACTGATGATTGAAGATTTAGATGTTTTTGAACAATTCTATTTTTCAGTTTTAGTTCTAGCCAAAAAAATTGATCTTATGAACAAAGCTAGATATAAACAAGTGAAGAAATTTACCATTGAGAGTTTAGAAGATACAGAAATTTCTTACCAATTGGATGGTGAATTTCAAACAACAAATTCACTTAAAGTAAAGGTTGAAGTGTTACCGAATGCCTTAAATATTATTTATTAAATTGAATAGTTGACCTGAGTAACCAACAATTTAATTAACTGAAATTAAATAAATTAAAAAGTAATCAACATAGTTATAAACGGTTTGTTAAAAGGAGTTTTCAGGTGTTTATTTGTTTAAGATACAACTTGTTGTTCTAGTTTTTTATTTCGTACTTTCTTTTGATTATTTACAGTTTGTACAAGAGTAATTAAATTTTAATCAATGTTTCGGCAAACTCAACATGACACAATATTTACTTAATATAAACATTATTTAATGTCACTCTGAGCTTGTCGAAGAGTTATTAAGTTGTTTAAGTAATTTTTTTAGTTTTTAAGGCGTGATTTTTTATATTAGAAATAAATATATTTATAACGTAAGTTTGAAACCTATAAACTGAAAATCTCATTACTATTAGTGGATTTTTTAGTATTTATTACTATGTAAAAAATTAAAATCAATATTTTAACCTAAATACTTTTGATATATAAATAATCATTATGTTAAGTAATTATTTGTAATTCTTATTATTTTATTTATTTTAGATTTCTTTAACACTAAAATAAAATTAATGAAAAAACACTCTTTAAAGTATCTACTTTTATTTATTTCTTGTTTATTTCTTTTACATAGTTGTGTATCAGAAGAAGACGTTCTACAAATAGAAAAATCAGAACAAGCGAAAAGTACATTCGCAATTTTTTCTCAACCTTCAACTGTTCAAGGAAAAAGTAGTAAATTTATTATTGATTACGCAAGTGGTTTTTCTATTTTAATGCAACGATATGATAGTATACATAATACTAATATATCAGGTCTTGTGAATACTAATAACAAAGTCAAACATAAAAAAAGATCCAGTCAGAATGTAATTATAGAAAATAAAGATTTTTACATTGAGAACCGCTTACGTTCACAAACCATTTTTGAAGAAAACGGAGATATTTGAGTAATGTACCCTAGAATTAAAAATAACACTGTAGATGGTTTATTAATTGCAAATTATACTGACAATGGTACTAAAGTTTTTTATAGTTATGTTATCAGAGATAGTGAATTATATAAAGTAAATAAAGATATTTTTCAACAACAATATGATAGATATTTTAATAATTTTATCAACCAGAAATCTAACGGCAGATTATGTGGTCTTGGAGATGATGTATGTGATCTAGATGGTGTTATTATTAACACTAATCCAGGAGGAGGCTGTTCTCAATGCTCTACTACACCTCCTGAAAATCAAAACCCAGGATGTGAAGCTCATGCAGAATGTTTAGATAATAATCCAGGAGGAGGAGATGGTAATTATGGAGAAATAGCTCTTACTGAAGTAGTAATAAAAGCAGCTATTAAAGACAAACCCTTTATATTTATCGATATCCCTTGTGATATAATTAAGCAATGGTTAAATACAGTTAAACATTCTGTTTCTAATGATATTATTTCTAAATTAAATAATATTTCTAAAATTATTACAACATCAGGAACAGATGGTTCATTTTCAGCTAAAGATGTTACTAGGTTACAAGATATCAATAATGCTTATAGTACAGTTGTAAATATGGATTATTTCCCTGTAACAATAGATAAATTACCTCCAGGTACAACTGCAGAACAATTATTAAATCATATTAGAACCAATATTAATAGTTTTGTTGATACTGATTATAGTTATTTTGAACCTTATCGTTGGAATGGATTTAATGACACAGATTTATGGAATTCATCTAACCCATTAGGTTCGGTAATAGGGATTGATATTAAAGGTCCTGATAACGGATCAGTTGTTGTTACTCAATATTCATCTAATGGTTGGACTTTTTCAACGATTTATGACCCTACATATCTAAGTCATCCTGTAAGTGGTCATAGGGATTTTGGTTTTACAAAGAATTCTGATGGTTCTTATACTTTTTACACAAGAGGTGTTGATAGATTAACTAGTTGGGACGGAGAGTTTTTTCAAAAAATTGGTAACATTCCTTTTACCCAAGCAGATAACTTATGGAAATCTTTACAAAACAAAATTTCTAAATATGTTAATTCTAAAGAAGGGAAGGCAAGTGTAAATACTCCTCAAATAAAGCGTCCTGACTGGCAAACAGTTAAAGATGTGATAGATGGAAAAAAAACTTTAAATACTCTAAGTAATGACTGTAAGTAAATTTTTGACTAAAATAATTGGTAATTTATTCATAGGTTTATTTATACCTTTTTTACTTAAATTAAGATGGTTACCCAATTTATATGATGCAATATTTTTAAAAAAATATACTTATTACGATTTTAATATAGATACATTATCTGAATTTTTGTATTATTTATATGGAGAATCTTATTTAATTGAATATATCTTTTCTTTAATATTATTTCTAATTCCGTTTCAATTAATAAAAGATTTTTTTTATAAAAAAAATAACCGTCTTTCATTAATAAAAAAAACATTAATATTAAACTTAGTGCTTATTATCTGTGTAATAATTATTGGAATATTTAGCAACATTTGGTTTATTCCATGGTGGTACAATTTTATTTATGTTATTTATTCTTTTTTTTTATCAATTATAATAACTGTTTCTTCTCACTTTATTATAGATAAACACACAGAAACAAATAATCTTTAAATTTAGTTATTATAGGGGGTAGTCGACGAAAAGTATAAAAAACAGGGTTAAGGAAAAGTATGGCTATTTAAATAGTTTTAAATCAAATAATTAAATTATTTAACTTTAGTTTTTTACACAATAGTTTATTATTGGCTGATTTGGATATGTAGCTTCAATGAAAAAATGAGTTCTACAGCGTGTATTTTTTTAAAAATAATTTACTAAAAACGTAAATTACTGAAAATAATAGTATTGTTTTTTTATTTTTAAGTACATAACACGTTTTATGTTAAACAAAATATAGAAGTGTAAGGCTTTATAAAATATAAAATCCACAATCTTATTAAATTGTGGATTTATATATACAATATATATTGTATATACTTTAAATAACAGCTGTTATAAATATTTCTAAATAACACTATTTAGAATATTCTTAATCTTATTAATAACTTAATTTACTTTATTAAGTTGGTTTATATAATTTTTAGAAACAGAATTAACTCCTTTTACTTTTGAAAAATATTGTTGAGCATCATTTATATTACTATTATCAGGAATAGTAATCGCAATAGCGTTTATATTTGTATAATTATAATCTATTTTTGCTCCAAATTCATCAACTTTTTTAAGTAATTCTTTGTTACCTATATTTTGATCGAAATATATAATTAAACTATTTTTAACGAAATCTGATTCTTCTGATTTTGAAATTAAATTATTATTAGTCTTGTTCGTTGTGCATGAAGACATTCCTATACATATTAATAATGTGCTTAAAATAATTGTTTTTTTCATTTTCTAAAAATATAATAATTTTAAAAAATAGAAAAATTATATGTTATATAATCATGGAAAACGGATATATAAAAAATCAGTTACAAGGATGTTTAACAATATAAATTAAAGTTTATAGATATTTAAATAAAGGTTATTCTATAACATAAAATTCCTCTAAATATTAGAGAAATTTTTTAATTCGTGTAATCTAACCAAAGAATAGGTTATTATTATTGAAAAAGTATTATTTCATGTTTTATAATAACTTCATAACAACTTTACCTAATATTTCTCTATTTTTAATTTTGTTTAGATATAAAGGGACTTCTTCTAAATCTATTAGAGTAATATTCGCTGATAATATTTGTTTTTTTTCAAGAAGAGTTGCAAATTCATCTCCTATTCTTGCTATATTACATTGTCCTTCATAGTCATTATATTGAAATGGTAAAGAAAGAGCTATTTCATGAATAGAAATACCCTTTTCAAAAAAAGTTAATTTATTAAAGTCAGGAAAACCAGCTATTACGGCTATTTCTCCATCTAATGATAATACATCAAGGTCTTTAGTTGCTGTCTCTGAATTTATAGTGTTTAAAATATAATTTACTCCTTTATTATTTGTTAATTCTTTTACACGATCATATACATTTTCTAAATCATAGGCTATTATTTCATCTACTTCTATCTCTTTTATATAATTAATATTTTTAGAATTACATGATGCTATAACTTTTAAACCACACATTTTGGCTAATTGAATAGCATAATAACCTACTCCTCCACTACCTCCTTCTATAAAAATTGTTTTTCCATATTTTGGACGAAGTTTATCAATTATTGCTTGATAAGCAGTAAATCCTGCTGCAGGTATTGTTGCTGCTGTATAAAAAGAAACTTCTTTTGGAAGATGACTAGCTGCATGTGCAGGAGTAATAGAGTACTCAGCAAATCCTCCATCAAGATTCATAACACCACGTAAATAGTATACCCTATCTCCAACTTTAAATTTATTTACATTTTTCCCTATTTTTGTTACAATACCACTTATTTCTAGACCTAAGACTCTTTCTCTTTCATCTTTTATACCTGGATACATTGCCATTTGATAATCGGATGGGTTAAGACCTGATGCATGTACACGTATCTGAATATCATTATCTCCTGGTTGAGGGATTTCTCGATTATTAATTACTTTTAAACTTTCAATATTTCCATTTTCTTGTAATACTAGTGCTTTCATTTTATTTTATTTAAATATTATAAATTTATTCTTTTTCCTAGAATATAAAGACTTCTATCAATATTATTAAATAATTTTATAATTAGTTCATTATGAGAAAAAATGAATCCTAATATTTGTTTTGCAAATCCTTTTCCTTGTTGATTTTCTTTTAAATATATACTTATTTCAAAAGTTTGATCATAAGCTGTTCTACCATAAAATGATTTAAAGCTTACCCAAGCAATTATATTATTTTTATAATCTTCTAATAATCCAAAGTGTTCTTTTTTCTACTGAATTAACATTAAACCATTTTTGTTTACTTTCTAAAGAAACAGCATTAACAACAATTAAAATGTTAAATTTTCGCTGATGATTTACAATAAAATTAGAGAAGAGAATAAAAAATGAAAACTCACGATTTTTTAACATTAATCACTTCTTTACCTAATCTATAAATCTATTTTAAAATATAGAATAATATAAAAATTTTTGCTAGCATGAGTTGGCGTAATAGTATATTTCAAAATACTATAACAACTGTTATGTAACAGTATATACAATATATATAAAAATCCACGATCTAATTAGTAGACTGCCCCCAATTAGAGCATTTTTTTGTTTGGTTTTCTATCGTAAAAGTTGATTTTGTCAAACATTGTTAAAGATTAAATTGTTCTACCAACACATTTGATACACAAACTTATTAAATGAATTGATTTTAGCGGTTTTAAGTGCATAAAAATACCCAATAATAGAAATTAGTCCACTATTGGGTAAAGTTATCTAATGATTGTATGTGGATTGCGTGATAATAACACTTCTGGAACATTACCAATAATTAATAAAATAGAAAAAACTTATATCATAATAGTTATTTAGCATGTATTTAATTAACAAAAGAATAATTAATTATTTAGTCAATTGTATCTGCTCTTTCTATCCATATCCCATTCTTTTTTTCCCGAACTTTTCCATTTTTTCTAATAAATACTAGTTCATTATTATCAAATTCGTAATATCCTTTTTCCCATTCATAATCTTGTGCATTAGGGGACGTTTTGGGTAAATCTTCATTTATTGTAATTCTTTTATATTTTTTTGATTTAAACTCACCAGATAATATTTCTCTTACGTATTCTGAACTATTATCATCAGAATATAAATATTCACTTAAAGAAATTCCTAATTGACTAGTTTCTAATTTACTTAAAATTCTATCTTTTTTATCATATGTATAAACTATCTTTGTTCCATTAGATGGATCAGTTTTTATTCCATTATTCATATATTCTTTAGAATAAGTATTTTCATCAATTTTCGAATATTTGTAAATGAATTTTTGAACAATATTTTTATCTTCCATCTTTTTACCATACTTGTAAGCCGTGTAATCTCTTATAAATGAATCGTCTATATATTCTAGTTTATTAATTTCACTTACAAAAGGGTCTAAGTAATTACCGCGTTTAATAGCTTTAACAATAGTTTTAATTTTACCTTCATTAAAACCTAATGAATAAGCAATTTTTTCAGAACCTACTTGTGTTAATAAAATAAGGCTACCATCATTATAATTTAGCTTAAAATCAAATGAAGAAGTTTGTTTTATTCTTTCTAAATCTTCTTTATTAAAGAATAATTCAATGACTTCCCCATTTATGGAAGCATTTTTAATTATTCCATTTTCTTTGTTAAGAAGTATTCTACTAACTTTATTTGGATATCCAATAGATAAAAATTTTCTTCCAATTAAAATATTATTATCAAAAATATCTTCTGTTTTATAACCAAATATCATAGTCGGATCATATGCTGTCAAAGCATATTCAATTTCATCAAGATATTTTTTGTTATTGGTTTGAGATTTAACAGATAATGAAAGAATTAAAATCGTTAATAATGTTATTTTTTTCATAATTTTAGATTAAAATGTTAATACAAATTTACTAAGAATATATTGTGTTAAATTAATGGATACTATTTTTAATTAAGAATTATCAACTTAACATAATGCTTATTATACACCTTTTTGAAATGAGTTAAAATGTTGATTTAGTGAGTATGCCGTTTTTGAATAAATGATTTTATCTTTGGAAAACTCCTACAAGCTGCATTTTTCCGTTGGAACTGCATATTTAAAACGGTCATTTATAAAGTTTTATTTTTTCCCTGTATTTTTCAATAGAATTATTTAAAGATTGACTGTCTTTTTTATTCTTTTTACTCCAATATATAAATACAAAGTATATTTTATATCGCTTTTAAAGTTCTACTTATTTGAAAAGTAAAAGTTTAAACAAGTTTAAGTCTGTCGAAGAGTTATTAAGTATTTATACTATTAATTTAAACCTTAAAATTCATATTTCTAACTTTGCAATAGCGATTGAAGTGGAAATCCTTTTATAAAAGTAGACTGAGGTTCTCGAAGTCTACTTTTATAAAAGATTGGGAACGTGAAAGTACGGTCCGGAGGAATTGCCCAAACAAGGTTATTAACAAAATATACTACTTATTATCAGTTAATTATCATGTTTTCAACATAGTTATAACAAGGTAGAAATTAAAAAAAATAGAAACTTTTTTATAACTAATTTTTAGACTTCTTCTAAGAAATTTTCAGTTGTTTCGTTGTAACTTTGATAGAAATTTTGAACATGAATACTTCCTATAAAATATTAGCCATCGATTCTAATCACGAATGTTTGAATGGTGGTTTACGCGATGCAGGTTTTGTTGTTGACGAAGATTATACTTCTCCCAAAGAAATTATTGAACAAAAAATTGCAGATTATGATGGAATGATTGTTAGAAGTCGTTTTCCGATTGATAAATCTTTTTTGGAAAAAGCAACGAAACTAAAATTTATTGGTAGAGTAGGAGCTGGGTTAGAAAATATTGACGAGGAATATGCTGCCGAACGTGGAATAGTTTTATTTAATTCGCCAGAAGGTAACCGAGATTCGGTTGGTGAGCATGCTGTTGGAATGTTATTAATGTTGATGCACCATTTGCGAAGAGCTGATAATGAAGTGAGAAATGGTATTTGGAAGCGGGAAGAAAATAGAGGTGATGAGCTGAAAGGAAAAACGGTTGGGCTTATTGGGTACGGAAATATGGGAAATGCATTTGCTAAGCGTTTACAAGGCTTTGATGTAAATGTTATTTGTTATGATATTTTACCAAACAAAGGAAATGAATTTGCGAAACAGGTTACTTTACAAGAATTTTTTGAGCAAGTGGATGTTATTAGTTTGCATACGCCACAAACACCTGAGACAACAAAAATGATTGATGCTGATTTTATTGCCAATGTGAAAAAGCCTTTTTATTTTGTGAATACTGCAAGAGGAAAAGCTGTTGTTACAAAAGATTTGGTGGAAGCAATGAAATCTGGAAAGATTTTGGGCGTTGCTTTGGATGTTTTGGAATTCGAAAAATCAAGCTTTGAACGTTTGGTTGCATCAGAATTACCAGAGGAATTTCAGTATTTAATAGAAGCTGAAAATGTTGTATTAGCTCCTCACATAGCTGGTTGGACTCACCAAAGTAAAGTGAAATTAGCTGAATTTATTCGTGATAAAATTATTGCTTGGAGGGAATAAAATTTTGAATATTATTATAAAATAACCCAATACGAAAAAATCGTATTGGGTTTTATTTTTTAGTGCTCTTTTAGTTAATTGGAATTATTATTTCTAAATAAGAATTCTCTGAAGCTTTATTATTTTTCTAATAAAAAGAGTTAAATTAATTTACTCGTTGTTTTCAGTATAATACTTAATTATAAAATCTTTTGATGAGAATTCTGTAATTAAATCTTACAAAAAATATTAAGTCTACGTAATTATGTATTATTTATACCATTTTTTTTTATCCAATGAAATAACTAAATCTTTTATAAAAATTTCATTGTCTACTATTTCATTTCTTTTAAATAAAGATAAAATTCCAAAAAAAATAGGATAGCTCTCTAGAGGAATAAAATCCTTATAATTAGTCTGTTCATATTCTATACCAAATCTTTTAAAAAATCCGAGTAAAAAATCTAAAACATCATCTCCATCCAATCCTATCTCAGAAAGAGATGTATAAGTATTTAATTTCCCCTTATCAAGATCAAACTCTTTGGATATATAATCCACAACTATATTATAATTTCTATTCACCATTAATTATATCATTGTATACTGCTTGCTCTAAAACAAATTCCTAAATTATAGAGATAATTAGAGTTTTTTTATAGACTATTTATTAGTAACAATTATTCATGTTTTCTTTGTACTCTATCTTTTACAAGATCATCAATTTTACAAAAAAGATCAAAAAAATTACGGGCATCCTTCTTATTTTTCAATTTTTACATCAACGTTAATAGAAGGTTCTCCAGCTGAGAACTTCTTCCAATTACCAAAATAATTTCTATAAAAAGTTTCTTTTGAAAATGCAAAAACATTACCTCCAAAATAAATTTGACCTTTGAAGTCTTCATTAATTCTGAACAAAACGAAAAAATCCTCATTTGTCCAGATATTTTGTTTAGATACATCAAGTGAAACTTTATTATCAATTATTTCATTTTTGGTAAAATTTAATTGTAGTGTATTTTCACTTAATGATTTTAAATCATCTGGGAATCCATTGGTTGCGTTCTGTAAATCAAAATAAATGGTAATTGTATCTTTAGCATCAATAGATAAAATATGAAGATTTATCTTATTAACTTTTAATCTTTTTTTATTTTTAATTTTTATAGCATATTCTTGAAAAATTTTTTCAGGAAATTTTTCGGTATTATAACCACAATATGCCCAACTATTATTTTTAGTTCCAAAGTTTTTAAATTTATACTTTTTAGAATGAACATTAACAGTTTTAAGCTCTATAGTTTTTTCATCCAGAATTATATTATGATTGGAATTAATAAAATCATCAATTCTTACATGGTAAGGTTTATATTCATTTATATAAACTTTAAGAAGTTCATTTTTATTAATATTATCTAGATTTAATTTAAAAGTTCCGTCATTATTACTAATATCTCCTATTTCAGTATTTTCAATACCAATTCTAGCGTTTGAAACTAATTCACCAGCTTTATTTAAAATTTTACCCGAGATTATTTGAGAATTTACATTAATTAAAAACAAAAAAATTAATAATAAAGTTAATCGATATTTCATAGTTTATTTTTTTAGGGTAATAATATCTTATTTTTAAACAGTTTTATAAATAACGTAGAAAACTTCTTTAAATAAATATATAGATACAAGCAACTTTTCTACAAAAAACTAATGTACTAATATATTAATTAACACACATCAATGTATGACAATTCATTGCAAACTAAATTTGTAATAAAATTATAAGTCATGAAATTTCAAGTATATAAATCAGATGCTAGAGGAGGAGCAGACCACGGATGGTTAAATACTAAACATTCGTACAGTTTTGCAAATTACTATGATCCAAATCGTATCCATTTCGGAGCTTTAAGAGTTGTAAATGATGATATTATTTCTGGAGGAATGGGCTTTGGTAAACATCCGCATGATAATATGGAAATTATCACAATTCCAACCAAAGGAGGTATTTCTCATCAAGATTCTATGGGAACAGGCTCTATTATCGAGGCTGGAGATATACAAGTTATGAGTGCTGGTACTGGTGTTTACCATAGCGAAATGAATGCTTATGAAAAACAAGAAGGTCACTTTTTCCAAATATGGATTATTCCAAATAAAAGAAATGTAGAACCACGTTATCAACAATTGTCAATAAAAGATGTGGCAAAAACAAACAAATTGTATCAGGTTTTATCTCCAAATCCAGATGATCAAGGAGTTTGGATACATCAAGACGCTTGGATTTCTTTAGGTCGATATACAGAAAGTACAAAAGAAACTTATCATCTAAAAGGGAAAAATAATGGTATTTTCCTTATGGTTGTAGAAGGAGAAATAGAATTTGAAGGAAATAAACTTCAACGTAGAGATGTTGTAGAAATTGAAAATATAGAAGAAATTTCTTTTCTAGCTTCAAAAAATACAAATATTATGTTGATCGAAATTCCGATGAATACATAAGAATATAAACTAACATTTTGCTAGAGCAATCCCTTCGGGCGCGCTTTATCGTTCCCAATCTTTTTAGATTGATCATTCATAGAATATTAAAATGCACCAATCTAAAAAGGATTTCCACTGCAATCGCTATTGCGAAAGCAATGTGTAGGATTATTTAGAATTTTTTAATTGTTTTATAGTTAAAAGCAGGTATCTAATTTTTGGATATCTGTTTTTTTATAAAAAATATTTAAGATTTTAGTATATTTACTACTTATAACGTTTAACAAAAAAACGTGTTAATTAGTACAATATGAAACGTTTATTGATCATCGCTTCATTAGCATTAATGATAGTGAGTTGTAAAAATGATAAAATAGAAATCGATTCTACTTCTGCTCAAACTTTCAGCGAAACTGTAGATGAAATTTCTAAATCTTTACCTCTTTTACAACAAGACAAATTTAAAGAGGCATTACAAATAGTTTTTGAATATAAAACAAATCGCGATGTTAGCGATGAATCTCGTTGGGCAACTGTTCGCGAATTATTGAATGGAAAATCTGTTGATGAAGTTTTTGATTTAGCAGAAAAAATAGCATTAGAAAATAAATTTACATGGAACAGAAATCAAGTTCCTTTAGTAAATGGTATTCCTAAATTAGCTGATCAACAAGTAGAAGAAAATACAATTACAGATCCTAATTCTGATATTCAGCGTTTCGATTTTAGTATCAATCAAGATGAAAAAAACATTTCTTTAACTCCATTTTTCTATAATGCACAAGGGCAAGAAACACAACTTAATGAACCTGTTACAGCAACAATAGATGTATTTAATTCTGGAAATATAGTTTATAGTTTCAGATCAACAATAAATCCATCTTCATCATCAGATTTATACCGTAATAATTTAATTACTATTAATTATTCTTCTCTTGATGCTTCTAAACTAAAAAATGAAACGTTAGACATTGCTGTAAGAATTCAAAATCCTGAAAGATATTTAACAAGTAGAAAATCAATAACAATTCCTCTTGATTTATTAGGTTTAGATCAAGCTTCAGATTCTATTGCAATAGCAAACGCAAATACTAAAGCAGTTAATAAAGATGCGGAAATGGCAAAATCATTATCTAATCGATTTATCAGTAATATCTCTAAAAAGAATTATTCAGGAGCTTTTGCATTAACAAGAAATAATGATTGGACTACTTTCCAAAAATTTTCTTCTAATACAACTTTAAAAAGTTTAGAACAAGCAACCATAAAAAGTACAAGTATTTTGGATGCTGATGAAAAAATCACTTTGGTTGGAGTAGAGGTTAATTTAAAAGATAATAGCTCTGCAACATATCAATTGACTTTAGAAAATATCAATAATAAGTTATTTATTGTTGGTTTTAAATAAGATTTAATTTAACATAATATCTTAATTAAAACGTATTTAATATAAAAAAAACCGAAAGAAATCTTTCGGTTTTTTTATATATGAGTTGTGAATTATTAAAATTTACAAATATTCCCACCTACAGTTGCACCTGCATTTTTAGTTACATCAGACTTTACTGAAGATAATGCTAAAGTAGAAATAGAGTAGGGTGGAAGGAAAGAAGTATTTTTTCCTTTTGTATTTCCTTTTACGTTAATAAAACTATTATTATTAGTAACAGTTATAGCGGTATATCCATTCATTAAACTGATTGGTTCTTTTACATTTTCAAATACATTTCCATCAACATAAATATCTGCTTTGTATCCAGCAGCAATACATTTGTTACTAACGGTACTATTATAATAATTATTAACCATATGAACTTGACCAAATCTAACTCTAGGCATTCTTTCTTTACATCCTTCTCCCCACCAACATCTAGCAAAAGTTATTTTTAATTTACCTTGATCTCCAGTAGCACTATCACTTGAACCTATTAAATCAGAAAATCTATGATCATCTGTACCTCCAGGACCTCCAGCTTTAGGAGTTTTTTCGTAATGAAATTTAGTATAAGATACCGTTATATAATTTGATTTATTCTTAATATCAAAATTACCATCAACACCATCTTTAAATTCGCAATGATCAACCCAAACATTCGTACAATTATCTAAAATAGCATTATCCCAACCATCAGTATCATAAGCACCAGGTCCTTCGAAAATAAGATTTCTAATAATAAGATTACTACTATTTTTAATATTAATTATTCCTGATCCATCTTTTGTTTGATCTGTTGAAACTAATTTTGCTCCACTTTCTCCATAAATTGTTTTTCCACTTTGGTCTTTCAAAGACAACCTTGTTGTAATCTTAATTGTTCCTTTAACTCGAACAACTTTTACAGATTTATTTTCTATTGCAGCTTTTAGTTGAGCATAAGTAGTAACAATCGTTTCTGAAGCATTTCCTCCTCCTGTTGTTCCTCCATTAAGAGATGCCCAACCAGGAGCAATACAATCAGAAGAACTATCAGTTTTTGCTAAAAGTGAATTTGAAGAATAATCTCCCGAAATAGAATCTGATTTTAAATCATCTTGATTACAGCTTGTCAAAGTGTATCCAAAAGCAATTAGTAAAGTAATTAAAGTTGTTTTTAGTTTCATATTAAATGAATTTTTAAAGTTATAATTATTCGTTTAAACGTTTAAAATTGATTAATATTTTACTAAAAATTAGTATAAAAAAATATTTTACAATAAATCCTTTATAATAAAAGAATTAAATAAAAAATGGAGCTCAATAGAACTCCATTTAAATTATATTATAGAAATACATCTTATTTATTTGCTTCTTTTTGTGCGTCAGCTTTCATTTTTTCGTTAGCTGTAATAGTAACTTCTACACGTCTATTTTTAGCACGACCTTCAGCAGTACTATTATCAGCAATTGGATCTTCTATACCTTTTCCAGTAGATGTTAGACGAGAAGATGCAATTCCTTTCGAAATTAAATAATCTTTTACAGATTGTGCTCTTTGTTCAGAAAGTGGTTTATTATAAGATTGAGAACCTACGTTATCAGTGTGCCCAACGATTAATAAATCTGTATCAGGATATTCATTGAAAACTTCTACTAATTTATCTAAGTTAGATTTAGCAACAGCAGTTAAAGAAGCTTTGTTGTAATCAAAAGTAACTTTAGAGTTTTCATCTAAAATTAAGTTAATCCCTTCTTCCGTTCTTACAACTTCTGCACCTGGTAAAACTTGCTCAATTTTTTGCGCTTGTTTATCCATGTTGTTACCAATAACACCACCAGCAGCTCCACCTACAGCAGCACCAATTACAGCACCTAAAGCAGTGTTACCACCTTTACCGATATTATTACCTAAGATTCCTCCAATAACACCACCAGCTACAGCACCAATACCAGCACCTTTTTGTGTATTATTTGCATTTTGTACAGCTGTACAAGAAGACATCATAAATGATCCTCCTAATACAATTGCGGCTATTTTAGTATTTATTTTTTTCATAATTTCTAAGTTTTTTAAATTGTTGATTAACGTACGAAGTTATAAATCACTTGTGCAATTTTTCCGTTTGCATTGATATCTTGTACCAATTTCATCGAATTTGCATCAACATAATCTACACGCATTTTATATCCTGCTGTATTTTGTTTTGCTTTGATTCCGGTTACATCTTTGAAGATAAAGTAAGTTGTAGAACCATCTTGTTGTAAATCCCAAATAATATTTGCTGTTCCTGAAGGGCAATCTCCGCCAGCGTTATTAAATGTATATGTTCCTTTTTTGTTGTTTTGAACTAAGTTCCATGTAGAACCTTCATAACATTCTGGGTTTGCTGTGTCAAAAACTTTCGCAACTGCAACAGTAACTTTTACATTACCTTGTACCTCGTTGGTTGTTAAACCTTGGTAGTCTACATTTGTCAAAGTCCATGCACCTCTCACTTCTTTACCTGTTTGTATTTCTTGTTTTGCAACGGTTGTAGATGCACAAGAAGTTAAAAATGCTGAAGCGCATATCCCAAATAATAAAATACTTTTTTTCATAGCTATTTATTTTATCTATTATTAATCTTAAAAAACGGCTTCTATAAATTAGATTTAATAAAGTTTTAGAAAAAAAACGACTTCTAATACATCTGATTAGATAATCATTCTTTAAAAACGCTTATTTTAATTTTCAGCTTTAATAATATAGATTAAAGATGAATACTGTCCATTATTTTTAGCTAAATAATTTGACTTTAAAGCAACTTTTATTGCATTAAAGTAACCAAATTTATTTCCCTTGTATTTCTCTGAAAGTAAACTCACATAAAATGCGTCAAGTTTCATTGGACTAATCTTATCAATTTTCATACCAAAGTTACTAAGTAAATTACTCATACTTTTATCAGAGAAGTGCCAAAGATGTCTTGGTACATCATAAGCTGCCCAATATTTACCATAATATTTAGCATCATATGATTGATGATTGGGAACGGCAATTATTAATACTCCATTATCCGTTAAATGATTTTTTAATTCTCCAATAATCTCATTTAAATTAGGGATATGTTCCAAAACATGCCATAATGTAATTATATCGAATTTTTCATTAATATTTTTTAATTCTGTTGATATTACTTTTAATTGACCGATCTTCGTTTGTGCTATTTTTCGAGCTGCCTCATTCGGTTCCATTCCTAATACATCATATCCATTCTTCTGCATAAATTCAAGATAATCTCCAACTCCGCAACCATAATCTAACATCTTTTTCCCCTTGGATACTTCATTTATCAAATTAAGTTTATTATTTAAATTAATAGATTTTGCAATCTGATAAAATCTTTCGAAAATAGTTTTTTTACTATCCGTATGAGAGATATAATTTTCACTTTCGTAATATTTACCTAAAGAATCTAATGGCTGGGGAACTGTATATAGAAGCCCCGTATCTGAATCTTGAAATAATTCAAATTCTTCTTGTGTTAAAAAATAATCTTTTAAATCTAATTTCTTAATACCAGAAAATCCTTCATAAGAAGGATTTTCTGTATATGTTTCACGTGGAACATTTTTCATTTTATCTACCCATGTAAATTAATAATACACTAATATCTGCTGGAGAAACACCACTTATTCGTGATGCTTGTGCTACAGTAGCAGGTTTTATTTTAGTAAGCTTTTGACGAGCTTCTATAGACATAGAAACAAAATCATTATAATCAATATTCGCAGGAATTTTTAGATTCTCTAAGCGATGTAATTTATCTGCATTTTGTTGTTCTTTCTTAATATAACCTTTATACTTGATTTGAATTTCTGTTTGTTCTAACTCCTCTTGGTCATAATTATTACTTTCAATAAACTGCTTAACTCTTTCTAATTTAGTAAAATCAGAAAGCTTTAATTCTGGTCTAGTGATCACAGAAATCATTTTATTAGGCTGCTTAAGAGATGTTCCTTCACGCTCTTCTATTACCTCATTAATCTCATGAGGTTTAATCGAATTTTCTTCAAAATAATTAACAAGCTTTTCGGCTTTATCAAATTTTTCTTCCATTCTTCTCAATCGATCTTCAGATGCAAGACCAATATCAAATCCCTTACGAGTTAAACGTTCGTCTGCATTATCTTGTCTTAATAAAATTCTATACTCAGCTCTTGATGTAAACATTCTATATGGCTCTTCAGTACCTTTAGTAATTAAATCATCAATTAAAACACCTATATAAGCTTCATTTCTATTTAATATAAATGGATCTTTATCTTGTATTTTTAATGCTGCATTAATTCCAGCCATCAGACCTTGAGAAGCTGCCTCTTCATATCCAGTGGTACCATTAATTTGTCCTGCACAATATAAATTTTCTATAATCTTAGTTTCTAAAGTATGTTTTAATTGTGTAGGTGGAAAATAATCATATTCTATAGCATATCCTGGTCTAAAAATTTTTGCATATTCAAATCCAGGTATAGAGCGCAAAGCTTTTGCTTGTACATCATCTGGCAATGAAGTTGAGAATCCATTAATGTAATATTCAACAGTATCCCAACCTTCTGGTTCAGCAAAAATTTGATGACGATCTTTATCAGCAAAACGATTTATTTTATCCTCAATAGAAGGACAATATCTTGGCCCTGTAGATTTGATTGTTCCATTAAACATTGGTGAACGATCGAAACCTTCTCTTAATAAATCATGAACTTCTTGGTTTGTGTAAGTAATCCAACAAGAACGTTGCTTAGTTAACTTTGGAGTATTCGAATACGAAAATTTCGAAGGATTTTCATCACCAGGCTGCTCAATCATTTTAGAATAATCAATAGAACGTCCATCAATTCTTGGTGGTGTACCTGTTTTCATTCTTCCTGCTTCGAAACCTAAATCAACTAATTGTTCAGTAATACCAAATGCAGCACCTTCTCCCATACGTCCACCACCAAATTGCTTGTCACCAATATGGATTAAACCATTTAAGAAAGTCCCATTTGTTAAAACTACAGCTTTAGAACGAATACTCATTCCCATTGCAGTATTTACACCACAAACTTTTCCATTTTCTATGATTAGACTTTTAACCATATCTTGAAAAAAGTCAACGTTCTCGGTTCTTTCTAAAGAAAGTCTCCATTCTTCTGCAAAACGCATACGGTCTGATTGTGCTCTTGGAGACCACATTGCAGGACCTTTAGATTGATTCAACATTTTAAATTGAATCATTGTTTTATCAGTTATAATACCTGAATAACCTCCTAAAGCATCAATTTCTCGAACAATTTGCCCTTTTGCAATTCCACCCATTGCAGGATTACAAGACATTTGTCCAATGCTTTGAAGATTCATTGTAACTAACAATGTTTTTGCTCCTAAGTTAGCTGCTGCTGCTGTAGCTTCTGCTCCAGCATGTCCTCCACCAACTACAATAACATCATATTCTGATTGAAATATCATCTTTATTTTTAACTTAAAATTGTAATAAATAATAATGTTCCACGTGAAACATTATTGATTTTTTAGTAAACTAAATGTACTTAAATAATAATCTTCTTTAGAAGTCATTAAAGTTTTATCCTCAGGATCTTTATCCATGTATCCAGCAAAATGTAATATTCCATGAATAACAACACGTGCTAATTCATTTTCGAATGATACATTATTTTGTATTGAATTATCTTTTATTCTTTCGACACTAATAAAGATATCTCCCATTAAATCATCTTCTATAGAATTATCAAATCCTATAACATCTGTGTAGTAATCATGATCCAAATATTGACGATTAATTTGTAATAAGTATTCATCATCACAAAAAATATAGTTTAACTCTTCTATATTTTTACCTTCATTTTTCATACTTTCTACGATCCAATCTATCCAATTTTGAGATTCGTGTAACTCAAAATCTGTTTCATAAAATAATTCTATCATAGTTTTAAAACCAATATCCTAAACTTAAATTAAATAACCCTTTCTTAGTATATGGCGAATAACTCCAAATAAAATTAATAGGTCCCAAAGGACTATCATAACCATAAGTAACTCCATAACCGAGATACTTGTAATCAGTTAAACTTAATTGTTCAAATCGATCAGTTATATTAGCTACATTAATAAATAAACTTGTGTAATGATTTCTTAAAACTTTGGCTTGAATTTGAGAACCAAAAATTAATTTATTATCTCCAATTGCAGAACCAAATGGTAAACCATAGAACTTAGTATAATTTAAAAAATGTTGCTCTGTATAACCTCCTAAATAAAATTTTTGAGGAGTCGTTACATTACCATTAAAAAAGGTTCCAAAGTTAGCAGTAAATCTGTAACTTAGGAAATTATTTAAAGGAAAGTTTGCTTCTAAATTTCCTTCCAATAAATAATTAGTTTCGAAATTATCAATATTAGAATCAAATATATATTTAAAAGTTCCATCAAATTTAACACCACTTCTAGCATAGTTCGCGTTATTTCGATTATCAGCTTTAATATACCCATAACCTTTCCAAAAGAAACCTTCTGTTTTAGAAGAAATTTCTTTATTATCTTCTAAATAATTATTAGTAAAAACATTTGTATATTGATGTTCTAGACCAATTCCTATAGCAAATTTCTCTTTTATTGTAGACTGAACATATAATTGATTAATATATTCTCGAAAATTATAATTAACTCTGTTGTAGTTTGAATTGTCAAGAAGTTTATTTAAATTAATTTCTTTATCAAAATTATATGAATAAGAATTAAATCCTAAACTAGGTAAATAACCATTGTCTATATAATAGTTTAGATTATATCTCATAAAATCACCCACAACAAGATCAGCAGAAAGTGTTGAATTTTTTAATAATAAATTTTTAGAAGTAAAATTTAACAGTAAACCTGTCTTAAAAAGATCATCATAATGTAAACCAAAACGTATTGATTGTTTATTCTTATTTTCTTCTACTTTTAAGGTCAAAAGATTTTCATTATCATCTAATTCAGAAATTTTATATGTAATATTATTAAAGTTTCCTGAAGCATAAAGTCGATTGATTCCTAATTTCAAATCGTCATATTTTATTAATTCTGGAGGGCGAATACCCAATTTACCTTCAATATAATTATCATTATAATTCTTTAAACCTTCTATATTTATTTTTTTTACCAAAGCATAATCATCCAACTTAATCTCTTTTCTTTTTACAGAATGATCATTTTGAATTTTAGCAATTTCTTTTAATTGATCAAATACTTTTTCGGATGCTTCATAACCTTTTTTGTAAATAGGTTCAACATCATCAAAACTAGTAACAGAATATTTTTTTAAATCAGGTTTTATTAGAACATTAACCATTTTTTTCTGTTCATCGGTTTTTTTGACGATACTCATAGTCATAATTTGACTAAGAATATCAATTGCAGAATTCAATTCATCTCTTTTTAATAAACCATCTCCTAATTCAACACCAATAATAATATCTGCCCCCATGTCTTTGATTTCTTTAACAGGGAAGTTATTCACAACTCCTCCATCAACATATAATTGCCCATCTATACTTACAGGATCTAACATCGTTGGATAAGCAGCAGAAGCTAGAACAACTCGTGGTAAAAAACCAGAATGGAAAATTTTTTCTTGTCCAGTTTCTATATTAGTACCTATGCAAAAAAATGGCGTAGGAAGTTGATTAAAATCATCTATTCCATGTACTGGACGAAATAAATAAGTTAATAAATCCAAAGGACCTTGACCTTTAGAAAAAGCATTAGGAATTGTTAATTTAAAATTATCAAAAGGTAGTTCTAGAATATATTTTTCTTTATATGATTTATCAAAAAATGGAATTTCAGCTCTATCTTTATTTTGGGTAATAAGTGAAGAAATATCTAATTGATGCATTATTTTTTCTAATTCATCTGGACTATAACCTGCCGCATATAATCCTCCAATAATAGCTCCCATACTTGTACCTCCAATATAATCAATTTTGATTCCAGCCTCTTCTATAGCCTTGAGAGCTCCAACGTGCGCATAGCCTTTTGCACCACCACCACTAAGTACAACACCAACTTTTGGACGAGAAGAATTTTCCTTTGTTTCTTGAGAAAAAACAAAAAGTGAAAAAAGAAAATAAATTGGAAGAAACTTATACATATCTTATACAGATTGAAAAAATAAAGATAAGCATTTATAATACCAATCTTATTTATATTATAATCTAAAATTTAGATTGTAATAAAAACTCTTTGAGACAAGCAAAGATTGAAATGAAAAACCTCGTCCGAAGGAATTGTCTAATTATTCTTTATAATAAACACGTTTGATACGATGGGATACAGAAGTTAAAACTTCATAAGGAATTGTTCCTAACCATGTTGTAACATCTGCCAAAGTTGGAAAATCTCCAAAAATAGTTACTTCATCTCCTTCTTTACAATTGATATCTGTAACATTTACCATCATCATATCCATGCAAATAGTTCCTGTAATGATTGCTAATTTTCCATGAATACCAACTTTGCCTTTACCATAACCTAAAGACCTACGAATACCGTCTGCATAGCCCACTGGTAAAGTTGCAATTTTAGTTTCTCTTTCAGCAGTAAATTTCCTACCATAGCTAACAGTTTCACCTTTTTCAATTGTAGATATTTGAGAAATAACTGTTTTAAATCTCACAACTGGTTTTAGGTATTTATTCATAAAATCAGTATATTCTGAATAGCCATACATCCCAATACCTAAACGAACCATATCATACTGATGTTCACCATAAGCAACAATGCCAGGAGAATTTAGAGCATGTTTTATTGGTTGAATATTTAATGCTTTAGTGATAATATCATAACTATTATCAAACCTACTTAATTGATATTTTGCATATTCTTTTTCTTCAGGCATATCTGCTGTAGCCAAATGAGTGAAAATGGAACGAATATAAACTTGAGAATTATTTTTAAGAATATGGATAAGTTCATCAAAATCGTCTTCATGAAAACCTAAACGATTCATTCCTGTTTCCATTTTGAGATGGATTGGATAAGCTGTTGAGATTTGTTTTTCTTGTAATTTCTGAATAAATAACTTTAGAACACGCAAACTGTAGATTTCTGGTTCTAATTGATAATCAATAACTGTTGAATAACTATTTTGTTCAGGATTCATAACCACAATAGGAATCGTAATACCAGCTTCTCTTAATTCTTTACCTTCATCTGCTATTGCGACACCAAGAAAATCAACACCATTATTTTGTAAAGCATTTGCTACCTCAAAACTTCCAGTTCCGTAACTATTTGCTTTTACCATACACATTAGCTTTGTAGTTGGTTTTAATAAAGAACGGTAAACACTTATATTTTCTATAAGATGTTGTAAATTGATTTCTAAAACTGAATCATTTGAACGAGTCTCTAATTCATTCGAAATTTTCTCTAACTTGAAAGGTCGAGCTCCTTTTAATAAAATTGCTTCGTTATCTACATTTTGATGTTTAAATTGTTCTAGAAATTCATCCGTAGAATTATATGAACGTACATAGGATTGAAATAAATTTTTGAACATGGATATTTTCTCACCTATCAAAACAATTTCGTCAAAATGATATGGATTAACTAAATCTGCAGTTTGATTATATAATTCTGAATCTGATAAGTTACTTTGTAAAATATCAGTTAAAACAAGTGATTTTTTTTCTTTTGGTTGCTGATTAAGAACATTTAAACCTATTTTCAAGGAATTTAAGTCAGAATTGAATGTATCATTAATTAAAATAGAATTGTTGATTGCCTCTTTAATTTCCAATCTCATTTCTATTGGTAAAAGCTCACTAAATTCTTTTTTAAACAACTTATAATCAATATTTAAACTAATTAATGTTGCTAAACAAATTAAACTATTTTTAATAGAAGCATCATCTAAAAAAGGAATAGAGTAAGTGAAAATTTCTTGATTATGTAAAATAGAAATTTCAGTATTTGATTGTTTCCCTGATACTTCTAAAATTTTAACATCGGCTAGATCTGAATAACCATAAGTTATTTTATTAATATCAGACAGTTTTTTATTTTTTATTATTGATTGATGAATTTTATCATCATCAATCATATAAACAAGTTTATCAACACCATAAAATAACTTTAGCTTTTCTTGAATCAGTTCATCTCTACTTTTAAAATTTTCCAAATGAGCTATTCCAATATTTGTAAGAACACCAATCGTTGGCTGAATAATTTTTTGCAGATTATCCATTTCATTTAGTTGAGAAATTCCAGCTTCAAAAATCCCTAAATTATTATTCTGCTCTATTTGTAATATAGAAATAGCAGCACCAAATTGAGAATTGTAACTTTTAGGGCTACGAACAATATGAAATTTTTTCCATAATAATTGGTTCAACCATTCTTTAACGATTGTTTTACCATTGGAACCTGTAATTCCAATTATTGGAAAATTAAATTGCTCACGATGATACTTTGCCCATTGCTGCAAAGCAACTAATGGATTATCAACTTTTATAAAATTTGCTTTATCAAATTCTTTAAAAGAATTATCTACAATAAAATTACGAATACCTTTATCAAATGCATCTTGTATATATTTATGACCATCTTTTTGATTGTGATGAAAAGCAAAAAAGATTCCATTGATAGGATTAATAATCATTCTTGAATCAAAAAAAATTTGATGAATGATTTGCTCTCCATCGCCAATTAGATTTCCATTGACAATACTAGATATTTGATTTAGGCTATAATTTTTCAAGTTTATGTTTTTTTAATTCTTCCCAAAAAGCAGCACGACTTAATGGTTCATATTCTGATGTTTCTCCAAGTTCGACTAAACGATCACTATCTATTTTTCTATGAGAATAATTTGCTAATCCTCCTGTACGAACACAAATAGCATGCACTTTTGTAATATATTCTGCAGTTGCAAGAAGGTTAGGCATTGGACCAAAAGGTCGACCTTTAAAATCCATATCTAAACCAGCAACAATTACACGTTTACCTTGATTTGCCAATTCATTCGCAACTTCTACAATTCCTTCATCAAAAAATTGAGCTTCATCAATTCCTACTACATCACAATCATCAGCTAATAATAATATTGCAGATGAATATTCTACAGGTGTAGAATTAATAGAATTTTGATTATGTGAAACAACTTCTCTTTCTGCATAACGCGTATCAACAGTAGGTTTAAAAATCTCTACGCGTTGCTTTGCAAATTCAGCTCTTTTTAAACGACGGATAAGTTCTTCGGTTTTACCAGAAAACATTGAGCCACAGATAACTTCTATCCAACCACTTTTTTGTTGATGATTAAAGGTATTTTCGAGGAACATAAGTGTAAAGTTTAATTATAAAATGTATGAGCAAATTTAATGAAATAGTTTTTTTGTACACATTATATATATGATATAATTCTAAAAAAAATAATTAATAACGGTTATTCATAATAAAAGATTATTTTTGTGGTTAAATTAAAAACTAACTTAAACTAAATAATGCTTAAAGTAAAAACACTTAAAGTAAACTACATCTTAAATATTACGCGAACAGTTTTATCAACACTAATTGGTTTATTAGTTTTCCAATATGTTAATAAAACTTTGGGAGTAGATGCTGTAGGAAAGTATGAATATGCTAATTCTATAATAACGTATTTTGTACTTTTTTCTTCTTTGGGAATTCCTATGTATGGAATAAGAGAAATAGCAAGAGTTAGAGATAATGAATTAATTAGAACCAAAGTTTTTTTTGAATTAATATCAATACTTTTATTAACTACAATTATATCCTATTTACTATTATTTTTTTTAATTTTTAATATTAATTCGTTAAACAATTATAAAGAGATACTTATATTAATTAGTCCATTAATATTTTTAACTAATATAGGAGTTGAATGGTTTTTTCAAGGGATAGAAGATCAATTATATATTACTGTACGATTTATAATTATAAAAGCTATAACTCTTACTCTTTTATTTTTATTAGTAAAAACTGAAAATGATGTTTTGACATATGCTGCAATTATGACATTTTCAACTGCTGGGTCTAATATTTTCAATTTTTTCTATATAAAAAAGTTTATCAATTTAACATTGATTAAATTTAAGGATCTAAATATTAAAAAGCATTTAAAAGGTATTCTAACAATTTTTCTAGCAACAATATCTGTAAGTATTTATGTACAAATGGACAACACTTTATTAGGTTATTTAGTTGGAGATAAATACGTTGGTTTATATTCAACCTCAAATAAACTTATAAGATTTGCAATATTATTTATTACAACACTTGGTTCAGTAATGTTACCACGTTTATCAAATTTATATGAAAAGAAAGATTTTAAATCTTATAATACATATTTAGAAAAAACATTAAAGTACATTTTATTTATATCTATTCCAATTTCCGTCATATTTTTTAGTTTTTCAGATTATATTATAGAATTAATGGCTGGTAAAGAGTTTTTAGGTTCAATAATCCCTATGAAAATACTATCACCACTTGTTGTAATTATAGGTTTAGCATATTTTCTTGCATTTATGGTTTTATATCCTCAAGGTGAAGAAAGACTTTACACATTGGTCGTATTCATTACTGCTATTATAAGCATTGTTCTGAATATAATTTTTATCCCTAAGTATTTTCATTTGGCAACAGCTTGGGTAAACCTAATAGTAGAATTTTTAGCAGTTATTATAATGATTATTATGACAAAAAAACAATTATTAAAAATTAATTTCTTTAGCTTTAATAATACTTATTACTTTATTGGAGGAATATTAATGTATTTATTTATAGTATTCTTTAATAATAAAAATACTTTATTTACAATTGGGTTAATTTCTTCTTTTTCTTGTATTATTTATTTATCATTTTTATATCTTGTAAAGGAGTCAATTCTAATAGAGAATAAAAATAAAATTAAAAATTACTTAATAAAAAAATAAAATGGACGTTTCAATAATAATTGTTAATTATAATACAACACAACTTGTTATAGAGTGTATAAAAACTATCTATGAAAAAACTAAATTTATTGATTTTGAAGTTATTGTTGTTGATAATAATTCTCCAGATAGATCAATAGAAAATTTGAAAACTATATTTCCTAAGATTAAATTAATTCTTAGTGAAAAAAACGCAGGTTTTGGAGCTGGAAATAATTTAGGTAATAAATATGCAATAGGAAAATATCTTTTTTTACTAAATTCTGACACACTACTACTTGACAATGCTATATATGAATTTTTTACATTCATGGAAAAAACACCTAATGCTGGTGTTTGTGGTGGTAATTTATTAACAAAAGATTTAAAGCCTAATATGTCATTTCATCATTTACGTCCAAGTCTTATTTTATCTTTCAATGAATTTTGTTTTAATATTTTTACTAGAATTCTATACAAAAATCAATTGTATTACTCTTTTTCTAAACATCCAATAAGTATTAATGGTTTTATAACTGGTGCTGATTTTTTTATATCTAAAAAAATCTTTGATAAATTGAATGGTTTTGATGAAGATTTTTTTATGTATTATGAAGAAACGGAACTTTCACATAGACTAAGTGATTTAGGATATAAATTTTATGTATTACCTTATGTAAAAATAATCCATTTTGAGGGAGGATCACAAACTAAAAGCTCAATCAATAAAAAGAAATGGATGGAAGAAAGTAAAAAATTATATTACAAAAAAACAAATAATAAATTATATAGATTTGCTGACTTTTTTGATAAATTAAATGACAGAAGAGCTGAGTTAAAAAATAAACTTTTTAAAAATATTAATAAGTAAAATGGAAAAAAACAATTTATCAACTAATCAAGAAATTGATTTGATTTATTTATTAAAAAAAATTAAATCAATGTTTGACAGTTTAGGATTTTTTATTTTTAAATCAATTCGATTTTTTATAAAAAACATATTTATCTTTATTGGTCTTATAATTTTAGGATTATTAATAAGTGTAGTATTAGAAAAAACTTTACAAAAGTCATTTAGAAGTGATATAGTTGTTGTACCAAATTTTAACAGTACAGAGTATTTGTATTCTATCTCTAAAAATTACAAAAATTTAACAACTAAAAATGATAAAGAGAAAAAATTATTAAATAATATTATTAGAATAGAAGTTACACCAATTTTAGATATAAATTCTTATTTTAATAATTCTAAAAATCGTGATTTCTTTAAAACTTTATCAGAAAGTGGAGTAAAGTTTGAAGATTTTATAAAAAAAGAAGAATTTAAAAATTTCAATACATCATTTCTGATTACAATTTCAACAACAGATGAAAAATACTCCAAAGAATCTATAGATTTTTTATTAAATAAACTTAATAATTCTTCATATTATTTAAAGAAACAAAAAATAGAAATAGATAATCTAAAAGAAAATAGAATACAATTAACTAAATCAATTGAGCAAATTAATTTAATTTTAAATAATCTAGGATCAAATAACTTCGATAATACTAAAGGACAACTTAATGTAAATACTTATCAAAGTTTGAATGATGTAATAAATTTAAAAAGTCAATATGTAGATGACATATTAATGATTGATAATAAATTAATAACATCATCTAAAATTATTTTTCCTATAGATATTACATATAATAAAGAGTTTAAAGAAAAATTATATTACAATACAAAAATTATATATCCACTTATACTAGTTAGTATTTTTATAATTTTTAATCTTTTTAAGAGATTTTATAATAAATACAACCGATTAGAATTAAAAAAATAAATATGATTTCTGTCGTAATCCCTCTGTATAATAAAGAACTTAGTATTAGTAAAATGTTAACTTCTGTATTAAATCAAAAATTTAAAAATTTTGAAGTTTTAATTATTAATGATGGTTCTACAGATAAAAGTGTTGATGTTATTAATCAAAATTTTACTGATGAAAGAATTAAAATAATTAATAAAATTAATGGAGGAGTCTCATCAGCAAGAAATTTAGGTATAAAAGAAGCTAAATATGATTGGGTTGCTTTAATTGATGCTGATGATTGTTGGTCAGAAAATCATTTATTAAATTTTTATAATTATATAAATGCAAATAGTGAAATAAATGTATGTTCATCAGGGTATGCAAAAGTAGATAAACATGGAACATTTTTAAATAAATACCATGTGAAAAAAAGTGGACTTTATGATTTTTTTGAAGTTAGTTTAGAGATAAATTTTGCTACACACAGCTCTTCTATTATGTTCAATAAAAAAAAATTTCCAAATACTTTTTTTAATGAAAATATCTCAAAAGGTGAAGACACAAGAGTTTGGGAAACATTAGGAAAACAAGAGAAATTTTATTTTTTTTCAGAGATAACATCTCTCTATCATGTAGAAGCTGAAAATAGTGCTATTGGAAGAAATCATGATTTAGCACACACACATATATATAATTTAGATTTAAATTCAATTGAAAATAATATTCAAAAAAAATACTATCAAAGATTGATTTGTCATACAATTTTATTAGGTTTTTTGGGTCATGAAAAACTTAATGATATATGGAAATTATATAAAAAATATTTTTTATTTCTAGGAGTAAAAGGACCTATCAATTTTTTTATTCATGCAATAAAAACTAAAATTAAAAATTAATTCACAATTTTAAATAATTATGATCCCTAAAATAATTCATTTTTGCTGGTTTGGTACTAACCCTTTATCTGAAGAAGTTAAAAATTATATTGAAACTTGGAAAAAATATCTACCAGATTATGAAATAAAAATGTGGAATGAGGATAATTTCAATTACAATGAATTTGAATTTTCGAGAGAGGCATATCAGAAAAAAAAATATGCTTTCGTTTCGGATTTTTGTAGATTATTTGTTTTAGCCAAACATGGAGGGATATATTTAGACACAGATGTTGAAGTTTTAAAGAGTTTTGATGATTTGCTTAATCAGAAAGCTTTTATTGGTTATGAAGATTTTAGAATGATTGGTACATCTGTAATAGGATCAGAACCTAATTCTGAGTTTATTTCTGAAATATTACAAATCTATAAAACTAAAAAATTTATTTTAGATAGTGATAAAATTGATGTTACTCCAAATGTTGTTGTAATTACAAATTATTTAAAAGAAAAAAATATAATTACTGATAGAGGTATTGACAATTATGATGAAAAATTAACAATTTATCCAAGAGATTATTTTTCTCCAAAAATTTTTGATACAAAAAAAATTAATATAACTGAAAATACATATTCTATTCACCATTTTTCTCAATCATGGACATCTTTAAATCATCAAGTTATTCAGATTTTTAAAACTATTTTAATTAAAATTATCGGTTTTGATTTAACAAGAAAGATTATAGATTATGTTAAAAAATAGTAGATTTATTTTTTTTACACTAATTATTATTTGTTTCTTACTGGGAATTGTATGCCCTTACATTCTCCCTGATAAATTTTATCCTGATAGTATACATATAATTACTGATCCATATAATGAAATAGGGGTTTTTAATGGTAGTTATGGACTTACAATTTTAATTTACTACTCAACAGGTATTTATAAATTACCATATAGTATAATTGCTATAATTCAATTAACGATTTTATTTCTTATAATTTATAAAACAGGAATTCCTGAAAAATTTTCACAATTATCTATTAAAAATTTTTTAATATACTTAGCTTTTTTAATGATGGCCATCTTTATAGGTCAACCTACAAAAGAATTTATTACATTTATTTTTATAGCGTTTATAGTCTATATTTTTCAATCAAATTACATTTCTGTCGGTATAGCAATCTTAATTTCTAGTTTGTACTTTTTTCTGTTTGGCTTTTTATTTAGACCCTATTTTTCATTTATACCATTTATATCTTTAGCAATTTATTTAATAACTAAAATTAGATTTAAAAATCGTTGGATTCTATCTATTTTATTAGGGATAAGTGTTATTCTGCTATTTTCATTAACTTATAAAATAGCAAAAGGAGATTT
The DNA here is from genome assembly GCF_032109125.1 of Chishuiella sp. Classification (NCBI taxonomy): domain Bacteria; kingdom Pseudomonadati; phylum Bacteroidota; class Flavobacteriia; order Flavobacteriales; family Weeksellaceae; genus Chishuiella; species Chishuiella sp. The sequence continues at coordinate 77,153 of NZ_DAMCLZ010000003.1, read as the reverse complement.
TTTATCTCAAGTAACAAGAGAAAATATTAATAAGCTAAGATTAAATGAAGGAGATGCAAATGCTGATACAATGATTGTATCTCCAATTCCTATCACAAATATATTTACAGAAGCGTTTGCAACAGTATATGGGTTTATAACAGTTAATTTTCCTATAAATGCTTTAAGCTTCTTCTATAAACCCCAAGTTATAGCCTTTGTAATTTGGCAGCTATTTATGACTTGGATAATTATTGTTAGATTTGGATATTTATTGGAAGAATTTCCTAATAGAAAAAAAGAATTATGGTTGATGTGCATACTATTATCTTACTTTATTATACAAGGAATTTTTGAACCAGATTTGGGTTCAGCAATAAGACACAAAATTGGGATTTTACCACTTATCTATTATTTATTTTATTATGATGATTTCAAAAGAAAAATTTAACCAAATTAATAATTGGTTAATCATACTTATCTTATCCACAATATTCTTTAGATCAGTTTCTACTGCTCTAATTTTTATTTTTGCTGGTTTTAATATTATTAATTACAGCTATTTATCTTTTGATAAAAAAAATATTAAATATTATGTGATAGTTGCTATACCTTTTTTATTAGAAATTTTATTTATATGGAATGATATAGGCTCTGCTAAACTATTTAAACCGATCGAAAAAAATTTATCTTTCCTGATATTTCCTCTTTTCATTTTATCAAACTATAAAGCCTATAACTTCTATTATATAGCAGATAAATACAGAAAAATTACAACTATACTAATTATTATATTACTTATACGTTTTGCTTTTATTTTCCCTGATTTTGTACAAAAATACATGCTTGGACATGAACTTTGGGAAATGGGATATGTTATTACCAATAGTTTTGGTAACCATGCTCCAACTGTTAATATGCAACTTGCCTTTATTGTATTGTTAAATTTATATTTTTTATTAAATAATTTTTTAAAAAATATATTTTTAAATAGTATTTTATTACTATTAAGTACATTTGAATTAGTGATAGTAAATACTCGATTATCATTAGGTAGCATTATTGTATGCTCTTTTATCATGGTAATAACATTTGCGTATAAAAAATATAGAGAAAAAAGTATTTATATTATTATCGGATTTTTAATTATTACTTCAAGTATTTTAATCATTGCATTTATATCAAATCCTTACATGAAAGAAAAATATTCTAGCGTAACTTTCTCTAATATGGATAAAATAGGAAAATTAGATGAAGTCGAAAATCCTGATGGCGTATTACATAATGCACTTGTTACAAGAGTAACAATATGGCAATCTACAATTGAAGTTGCCAAAAAGAATACTATTACAGGATATGGATCGGCGAATGCAAAAAATGCATTATTTAACTATTACAAAGAATCAAATCAAAAGTTTTTATCCAAATATGAATTCCCAGTACATAATCAATTTCTTGATTATTTATTGCGTTTTGGAGTTGTAGGATTTGTTGCTTTAGTATTTTATTTTATATATATATATAGAATATCAATTATATCTAAAAATATAATTGGTTTTGTATTTACATTAAATTTTTTATTTTCTAATCTATTCGATGATTATCTAATTTTATTTAGTGGAATAGTTTTTAGCTCAATTTGGTTTTGTCTAATTATGACTTATTATTTAAAAAATAATAAGTCATAATTAATTACTTAAAGTCTTCTGGTGCTATTGTTTTCCAATGTTTTAAAGATTCTCTTAAACCATATTTGAAATCAAAACCATTTTCTATCAAATAATTTGGTTTTATATTAGTAGGAAAAGCTGCTTTTCTAACTCTAACAGGGTGTATATCAGATTTTTTACCAATTAATTTAAAACCAATTTGTAATACTCCAGAAATAAATACTAAAAAACTTACTGGTACACTAAAAGTCGGTTTCTTATATTCAAATTCTTCTTTTATAGCAGTCGTTAAATCCTTTAAATTTAATATAGGATTTTCAGCATAATTATATAAAATTAAGCTTTGATTTTTTTCCATTGTAAATAAAATACTATCAACTAAACCATACACATATCCATAAGCTTTTATAATATTTCCTCCATCAGGTAACATAAAAGACCCTTTTTTAAGAGCTTTGATTGTTCTATATATATTTCCTGGATCATGTGGACCATAAATAACACTTGGTCTTACAATAATCAATCTTCTACTATTGTTTTTAGCTAACCATATTTGATGAATTTTTTCAGCTAAACCTTTAGAAATTCCATAAGGAGTTTCTGCATAAATCAATGAATTTTCATTACACTCTTCTTTAGATTTTCCATAAGGAGCAATACTACTTGTAAAGAAAATATTGTTAATTTTATTGTTTTCAGCAAATTCATTTATATTTTCAGCACCATTTAAATTAGTATCAAAATATTCTTTTCTTTCATGTCCAGGTTCTCTATGAATAGCAGCAAAGTTAAATATCCAAGATTCTTCTGAATCATTTATAATATCTAGATTTATTTGATTTCTAACATCACAAAAAACAAATTCAACACTTTTTGGTAATTTTTTAAAATATTTAGGTTCTTTAATATCCAATAAAATAACTTTAGCAAACCTATTAGTTTCTATAAATCTATTCACTAAAAAATATGCTATATAACCTGAACCTCCGAATATAAATGCAGTTTTCATTATTTGTTTTTATACTCAAAAATAATATATATTTGTTTATGGAAAAAATTAAATTATTACATATATCTGAAACATTTGTTAGTGGGGTATACACATATATAAAACAAATATGTAATTATTTACAAAATAATGATGATTTTGAAATTCATATTATTTATAGCACTGATAGAGTAGAAACAAAAATTGATCATATCCCAAAAGACTTTTCATCTAAAATTATTTTACATGAAATTTCGATGAAAAGAGAAATTTCTCCAAAAGAAGATTTTCAATCGGTAGTTAAAATAAGAAAAAAGATTAAAGAAATAAATCCCGATTTAATTCATTTACATTCTTCAAAAGCAGGAATTTTAGGAAGATTAGCTGCTTTTGGGTTAAAGAAAAAAATTATTTATACTCCACATGGTTACTCTTTTGTAAGAGAAGATATTTCTGCGAATAAAAAGAAAATATTTTTTGCTATAGAAAAAATAATTCAATTAATTCTTCCAGTTCAAATTATTGCTTGTGGTGAACAAGAATTTGAGATGGCAAAAAAAATTGATAAAAAAAATGCGAAAGTAGTTTTTAATGGAGTAGATATTAACTATCTATCAAACTTAAAATTTGTTAGTACAGAAAATAGAAAAAAAATAAGAATTGGAAATTCGGGTCGTGTATCAATTGATAAAAATCCAAAATTATTTAACCTAATTGCTAAAGCTTTGCCTGAATATGATTTTTATTGGATAGGTGAAGGTGAACTAGCAAGTGAATTAACAGAAGCTAATATCTATATAACTGGATGGAAAAATCATAAAGAGTGTATAGAAATATTAAATACATTTGATATATTTTTATCTACATCCCTTTGGGAAGGTTTACCATTTAATATTTTAGAAGCTATGGCATTAAAAAAACCAATAATATCTAATAATATTGAAGGAAATTTAATAACCGTAGAACAAGGTGTAAATGGATACATTTGTAATACAATAGATGATTTTAAAAAATCAATTGAAATTACTTCAAAAAATTTAAATGAAATGGGAGAATCTTCATTTAATAGAGTGTCAGAGTTATTTAATCAAGAAAAAAATATGCACAAATTAATTAATTTATATTTATTACTACTTAAAAAATAATATTTGTAATAAATTTGTAAATATTCAACAATCAACTAAAATGTTACCTAAAAAAATACATGAGCAAAAAATATTTTTAATCATTTTTGATTATATATTTATATCTATTTTATTTTATTTTTTTTTAAAACTACAATACAGTTTTTTTAGTAATGAAAAATTTACCCCTACATTTTCTCAACTTATAGATGCTCATTATAAGGCTTATTTTTTAATTATTATTTCTTGGTATGTAATAGCTGATTATGTAAAAATTTATAAAGAAAAGCGTATTGTTTATTTTAGAGAATTAGTAAAAAAAATAATTTATCAAAGCATAGGATTTTATATCATAATAACAACAATATCCGGCCTTAAAGAAACTGATTTATTATCTACAAAACTGTCTTTAATATTTATAATTTTAATTTTTTTATACTTATTTATTACCAGATTATTTATTTTTTATCTTAAAAGATATAAGTATAATAAAGGTATAGATTTAAAAAATATTTTGATCATTGGTGAAAATAACAATTCGAATAAATTAAAATCTATTTTAAATCATAGAAAGCATTTTGGATATAAAGTTTTTGAAGATCAAAAAAACTCTACAATAGAAACAGTAATTAATTCTATTATAAATAATAAAATTAAAGAAGTATTTATCTCTCAATCAGGAGTAGAAAATAAATTTTATGAAGTTGAAATACTAAACTATTGCGAACGTAATCATATCAAAGTTAATTATATTCCCTACTCTTTAGATAACTATTTAATGAGTTTAGAAGTTGAATATATAGATACATTACCTGTTTTCAAAATGAAAAAATATCGTTTAGAAAAAGTTAATAATCAAATAATCAAATCAATTTTTGATATTTCTTTTTCAGTCTTGGTTTTTATATTTCTTTTAAGTTGGATATTTCCTATAATTGCACTTTTAATAAAAATAGACTCAAAGGGTAATATTTTTTTTAAACAAGAAAGAAAAGGACTTAATGGTAAAGTTTTCTCATGTTATAAATTTAGAACTATGAAAAATGATGGTACAAATTCCATTAAATCTACTACATTAAACGATATGAGAATTACAAAAATTGGAAAGTTTCTAAGAAAAACAAGTTTAGACGAGCTTCCTCAATTCATCAATGTTTTAAAAGGTGAAATGTCTATCGTTGGTCCTAGACCTCATATGGTTTATCAAGATAATCATTATAGTGAAATAATAGAAACTTATAATTTAAGATATTATGTAAAACCTGGTATAACTGGTTTATCTCAAATAAAAGGTTTCAGAGGCGCTATAGATTGTGATAAAGATATGGAAGACCGTGTTAGAATAGATATTTTTTATGTTAGAAATTGGTCTCTACTTTTAGATATACAAATTATTTATCAAACAATAGAGCTTGTTATTAAAGGTGATGAAAATGCAATATAAAAAATTAAAAAACCCTTTATAAACTTTTACAAAGGGTTTTCGAAATGATTCGAAAATATATTTTTTTATACAAAATTAAATTTCATCATATTTTTTCTCCGGATCATTACCAAAACTTGCTAATTTTTTAAGCCACCAAGCTAGCATACCTATTAAAACGAATGTGAATGCCCATCCGAAAATAACTCCAATAGGAGATAATAAATGCTCAAATGTCCATTTGCAAATATTACCAATAGCAAAAAATAAGTCAGTTATAATTCCCATATTCTACTTTATTTCTTAATTTGCATCAAAGTTAATAAAATGTTGGTTAATCTACTTTACAAAAGAAATTTTTTTATACATATTTTTATCATTGTTCTATTTATGGGACTTGGAATGATAAATTTTAACACTATTGTTTTAAGTGATTTAGAAAAACTAGGAGTTTTTCTAACTTTTTTAACAGTCATATTCGTTATCTATATTGATTTTAAGAATGATTTGTTAAGTTCTACATCATTTCCAGTATTTACATATTCACTTTGGTTAATGCCTTTTGTTGTAGGATTATTAGATTATCGGATTGCTGGTAGTTTATTATTAATTACTTATGTAAGTGCTAAATTATTGTACTTTGAATCTGAAAAAAACGACATTTATGAAGCATTTGACATCGGATTATTCATGTCTTTTGCAATATTGCTTTGTCCTCCATTAATTTTTCTCGGGATTATAATTTTTGCTTATTTCTTAACATTGAGGGTTGTAGAACCAAAAATCCCTATTTTGGGTTTTTTAGGTTTTATTGTTCCTATATTAGTGATCGTTCAAATAAGTTATTTATTAGACTATTATTTTTTATTAGATTTTTATAAAGAACAATTAATACCTAGATTATTTCAATTTGAATTAAAACAAATTTTTCTAATTCCTATTGGAATAATATTAATTTTTTCAATTATTCACCAAATAAAAACAGGAAATAAATTATCTGCTCAAAAAAAGAGAATATACTTATTTATACACTTAATGTTCTTTACTATTCTAATTACTTATATCTTTTTTTGGAACAATAACGACACTTATTTATCCTTTTTATCATTTTGTGTGATGATAATGTTGACAAGATATTTTAGTGAATTTAGACCTAAAATAGCTTGGCTTAGTGAAGCTTATATTTGGATATATTTAATTTGTTTATTGATCTTTAATTTTTATGATCGAATTCCTAAATTCTTCACTCTCATTACTGATGTAAGTTTTTAAATCAAATGTATCACCATCAAATACACCATATGTAAAATAGTTGATCCAATCACCTAAATTAATATGGTGTGTTTGTCCAATTGCAATATCCATTGGTAAATGGCGATGACCATAAACTAGAAAATCATATTGCTTTCTATCAAGTTGTTTTTTACTATAAGAAATTAACCATTCATTTTCTATTCCTAAGAAATTAACATCTTCATCTCCAGAAATCATTTTATTTTTTCTAGAAACTGTAATTCCTAACCACATAGCTAGATCTGGATGGAGTAAATAAAATAAAAACTGACATATTTTATTAGTAAAAATCTTTTTCATCCTTTTATATCCTTTATCTCCAGGACCTTTTCCATCTCCATGAACAATAAAAAATTCTTTTCCATTAATAAAAAAATCTTGCTTATCTCTAAAAACAATGGCATTAATTTGTTCTTCTAAATAGTCTTTCATCCAAAGGTCATGATTACCTACAAAAAAATAAATAGGAATTCCTTTATCTGATAGCTCAGCGAGCTTTCCTAATACACGAACAAAACCTTTTGGTACAACATATTTATATTCGAACCAAAAATCGAATAAATCGCCAATTAAAAATAAAACACCACAATCATCTTTAATCTCGTCAAGCCACTTTATAAAAAGCTTTTCACGCTCTAAACTATCTTTTTCATTCGGAGCACCAAAATGATGATCCGAAGAAAAATAAGCTTTTTTTCCAGCTTCAAGCTGTATATTTATTGGTTGTCCTCCGCTAACCATTCTCCGTAAGAATTTTCAGTTTCATGTAATTTTAGAGCAACCAATTCTATGTTTTGTGGCAATTGAGCTTTAATTTTATCAACCATCCATAAAATCATATTTTCACAAGAAGGTTGATAATCAGTAAATACAACGTGATGACCTTCAGCTAATAGTTTTTCACCTAAACCCTTATGAGGAGAATTTTGATTTAATAGGATTGCATGATCAAACAAGTCTACAACCTCTTTATTAATTATTTTTTTTAAATCACCAAAATCCATAACCATTCCAAGTTTTACATCATTAGGATCTTCTGATGGAATCCCTTTTACAGTTACAAAAAGTTTGTAGGAATGTCCATGAATATTTTTACATTTTCCATCATATCCATGTAAAGCATGCGCAGTTTCAAAAGTAAATGCTTTTGTAAGTCTTATAATTTTCATTAAATTTATAGATAAACTTTAATATGCAAAGGTAATGGAAATCAAAATAATCGTTAATTCTTTCGTTGATTTATTTTTCCCTATGCGTTGCATAGATTGTCAAGAAGTAATCCAACCAAGTCAATTTCTTTGTACAAACTGTTCTACAAAACTTCCTTTTACTCATTGGAAATTAAATCAGAATAATGATTTGTACCATAAATTAATAAATTTATCAAAAGTAGAAACAGCTTATTCACTACTTCATTTCAAACATAAAAATAATACACAAAAGATTCTTCATGAAATGAAATACAGAAATAGACCTGATATTGGTATTGATTTAGCTAATTTGATAAATATTGATTTATCAGATTATGATGGAATAATTCCTATACCTCTTCATGAGAAAAGATTAAAAAAAAGAGGTTATAATCAAGTCGGTTATTTTGCTGAAACATTAGCTAAAAACAATAATATTCCATATTTTTTTGATGGATTAGTCCGAACAAAATATAATTCTTCACAAGTAAGGGAAAATAAAAAAAACAGAATTAAAAATTTAAAAAATGCATTCGAAATAAATCCAAAACTTTTACCTGGACATTATATCATTATTGATGATGTTATTACTACTGGAGCTACATTAGTTTCTGCTATAAAAAAATTTAATTCTTTAAATAATTTTAAGATAAGTGTAATTTCCATTGCTTGTGCATAATAACAAGCTTTTTATTAACTTGCAGCCATGAATAAGACAACACGTTTTTCACTATTATTATTAATTATTTTGATGGTAATTTCTTGTGCAAGGCAAGCTACACCATCTGGAGGCCCAAAAGATGAGAAACCTCCTGTTTTTATTAATGCAACTCCTGATACGGTATCTACAAATGTAGATATTAACTTAAAAGAAGCTGTTATAAATTTTGATGAGTATATCGTCTTGAAAGATTACAGTAAAAACGTTGTCGTTTCTCCATCGTTTCAAACTCCTCCAACTGTAAGTCCACAAGCATTAGGTAAAAAGTTTATCTCAATAAAATTTAATGAACCTTTATTACCAAATACAACTTATAGTTTCAATTTTGGAGATGCGGTTCAAGATTTCAATGAAAATAATATTCTTTCAAATTTTCAATATGTTTTTTCAACAGGTAAATTTATTGATTCTCTTCAAATTAAAGGAAAAGTAAATTCATCTTATGATTTTAAAATTCCTGAAAAGATATTAATCGGGCTATATAAAGTAGATGATGAATATAAAGATAGTATTATCTTAAAAAAGAAACCCTACTATATAACAAGAGCAAATAAAAATGGAGAATATACACTTAATTATTTAGCAACTGGTAAATATAAATTAATTGCATTTCAAGATAAAGTAGAAAATGTAATGTATGATTTTGGTAAAGAATTATTTGGTTTTCGTAATGAAGAAGTAGACTTAAATTCTAATCAAAGTTTTGATTTAGTTTTATTTAATCAAAAACCAGCATATAGAAAACCCGAAGCTACTTCAAAACAAGAGGGATTAGTATCCATAAAAACAACAGGAGCTACGGAAGATGTAAAAATAACTCCTTTGTCAAAAGAATTTAAAACAGGATTAATTCAGAAATTTCCAAAACAAGATTCAATAAATTTTTGGTTTAACCCTTCTGTTGATAGTATTTCAGGAAGATCTACTAAAATTGATTTCCTTGTTCAGCATAAAGATCAAATTGATACAATAAGTACCTTATATTCAAAATCTAATATTGAACATAATTTAGAATTTGTTCCTCAAAATGATAAGAAATTAGCCCCAAATAAATTATTTAAAATAAAGGCAAATACACCAATAACTAAATTAGATATTTCTAAAATTCATTTTTTTAAAGATACAATAGCTATTCCATTCAAAGTTGAAATTGATTCTGTTAATCCTCAAATTATAAATTTTGCTTTTGATAAAAATTTAGATGAAAAATTTGAAGTTAATATTTATCCTAAAGGAATGATAGATGTATTTGGTGAAAAAAATGATACAATTGCATATCCTATAAGTACTGGAACACGCGCAGATTTTGGTAACTTAAAGTTAACACTACAAAATGCTCCTACAAAACCATTTGTTCTACAATTATTAAAAAATGATAAAGATTTTACAGTTCTAGAAGAAACTTATTACAAAGCAAATACTGCATATTTTGAGTTTAATTATATAGAACCAGCTGAATATTTATTTCGTTTATTAGTTGATGAGAATGAAAACGGAAGATGGGATACAGGTGACTTCTTAACAGGTAGACAGCCAGAACCTATTTATTTATATCCAGAACCTATTAAAACTCGAGCAATGTGGGATTCATCTGAAACATGGATTTTAGGACAAGCTAATCAACCTGTTACTTTACCAAGTGATGATAAAGAATCTGATCGAAAAAGATTAGAGAAAGGAGAATTGAAAGAAGGTGAAGAGAGAAAAACAACTTCTACAAATAAAGAAAATAAAACTACTAAATAATTTAGTAGTTATCTATAAAAAAATCCCAATGAAATTCATTGGGATTTTTTTTATATAATTTTATTATTATTCTTCTATTGTTTCTTTCGGAACTTCGTAATTTTCGCCAACGCTTTCGCTTCCACTTCCTTCAATTAATGGCCCTGGATCATTTTGTTCATCGTATTGATGGAAACCAAGGCTACTCGAACAATCCCAACGTTTTTCAACATCCTTAGGTTTATCAAATTTATCACTTGCCGTTACACCGAATTTACCACCTTCTTTATAAACACCTTGCATATAATATGCCCAAATTGGTAAAGCTGTGTTAGCTCCTTGTCCTGTAGCTGTACTTTCGAAGTGAGCAAAACGATCTTCAGCTCCAACCCAAACTCCTGTAACTAGGTTAGGGGTTAATCCCATAAACCAACCATCAGAATTTTCATTAGTTGTACCAGTTTTACCAGCAATTTCAGCAGTAAGATTATATCTATTTCTCAAACGAGAACCAGATCCTCTTTCAACAACACCTTTCATTAAATCAATCATTGTATAAGCTACGTATTCATTTACAACTTCACGTGTTTTTGGAGTATAATCTTTAATTACTTTTCCTTGTTTATCTTCTATTCTAAGAATTAACTGAGGTTTAATGTAAATACCTCCATTAGCAAAAGCGCTCATCGCTCCAACCATTTCATATAAAGATAAATCTGCAGATCCTAATGCAATTGTATTATCGTTAATAATAGGAGATTCGACACCTAAATCTCTAGCCATCTGAATTACAGGTTGTGTTCCTGTTTGCATAATTAAACGTGCAGCAACAATATTTGTTGAATAGGCTAGGGCAGTTCTTAAATCTTGAGAACCTCCATATCTACCATTAGCATTTCTAGGTGACCAATTTCCAGGTATTCTTTCATTAGAAACTTGATAACATGGTGATAATCCTAATTGATTAATTGCTGTTGCATAAACAAATGGTTTGAAAGTTGAACCTACTTGACGACGAGCTTGTTTTACGTGATCAAATTTAAAATAATTCCAATCAATTCCTCCAACCCAAGCTTTTATAGTTCCATCTTTTGGATCCATAGACATTAAACCTGCTTGTAATATATGTTTATGATATTCTATAGAATCCATTAAAGTTTTCCCTTTTTTGTACTTAATTCCATCCCATGTAAAGAATTGAACTGAATCTCTAGGAGTAGTGAAAACTTTTGTTATTTCATCTTCAGACTTACCTTCATCTTTCATTTTTTTATACAAGTCAGTGCGTCGCATAGCTTGTTTAAAAATACTTTCTCTTTTAGCTGCAGAAACGTTATAAAATGGAGCTAATTTTCTTCCTCTTTGCTCACCAAAAAACTGATCTTGTAAAACTTTTAACTGTTTTTGAACAGCTGATTCTGCTAATGCTTGTAATCTAGAATCTAATGTTACGTAAATTTTAAGTCCATCTTTTTCAAGATTATATGATTTTCCAGTTTCTTTTTCGTAATCAACCATCCAATCTTTAATTTCTTTTCTTAAAGCAGATTTAAAATAAGCTGAGTGAGAATCGTCATGCCTCATTATATCTTGTCGATCAGTCACTAAAGGTTCTTCTTTAGCAGCTTCTCCTTCAGCTTGAGAAATTTTATTGTATTTCATCATTTGATTTAACACAAGATTTCTTTGCTTTTTAGATACTTCAGGATACTTAATAGGATTATAAGCAACAGGGTTTTGAAACATAGAAACTAATGTAGCAGCTTCGTCTAAATTTAAATCTTTCGTCGTTTTATTAAAATATACTTTTGCAGCAGATTCTATACCTTTTGCGCCATATATAAAATCAAACTTATTAAAATACATCGCAATGATTTCTTCTTTTGTATACAATTTTTCTAACTGTACAGAAGTCACCCATTCTTTTAATTTTTGTATTCCACGTTTAATTTTATTAGAAGATGGATCTTTTGTATACAACTGTTTTGCTAATTGTTGTGTAATTGTAGATCCTCCACCTGATTCTCCGACAGAAGATATTGCACGAAATGCAGCTTTAATATCTACACCAGAATGATCAAAAAATCTAACATCTTCTTTAGCCAATAATGCATCTACTAAATAAGGAGGCAATTCTTTATATTCAACTGGGGTTCTTCTTTCTGCTTCGAAACGATCTAATAAAACACCATCAGAAGAAATTATTTCTGATGCAACATAAATATCAGGATTTTCTAAATCTCTAACATTTGGAATTTCACCTAATAAACCATTAGATGCAGCCCAAAATATTCCAAAGATTCCTAATATTCCTGCAAAAAATGCTACCCAAATTAATATTATTATTCTTTTTACTAAGGAATAACTATTAAATTTTTTCTTTGCCTTAGAGGCTGTATTATTTTTAGGACTTTTACTGTTTTTCATTCTGTATTATTCAGCTTTATCAACAATCAAACTTATATCTTCAATACCTTTCAAATTTTTTGTTCGCATACCTTGCCAAACTTTTAGCTGATAACGACCAGAATCTTTAATTGGTAATTTTTCTCGGTAGACCAACATCATTTCTTTCGTAGTCATACCTTTACCAATCCAACTTCCATCAGGGTTTGCAATATAATACTGTAAAGTATCAATCATTTCATTACCTTTTGGATCAATGAATTTAGTGAACAAATATAAGTTACTATATTCATACGATGTATTATTCCTTAGTACAAATTTTATGTTAAAAGATGATGGTGTTTTATCCTTCACATCAAAAATAAATGTTTCTGGCTTTGTATTTTTCCATTCATTTTTTACATTTTTTGTCTCTTGATAATAATGTTTTGCTTCACAACTAAACAATAAAAAGATAACAAGTATAAACAAGCTACTCTTGCGTATTATCTGGTTTTTGCCCACGATTAAATCTTTTTTTATTTCGATTCTTCGATTTATTTGGATTCGATTGAGGATTTTTACTTTCCTCATCTGAATTATTTACTTTTTTCTCAACATTTTTGTTTTTATGTTGAGGCTGCTTTTTAACAGATTCATCAGCACTATTCAACTGATTATTTGGTTTATTCTGATTAGGATTATTCGGTTTTCGTTTTTGTTGATTACGATTACGAGGTTTCCCTTCCTGTTTTACTTGATCAGAATCTTCTACTATTTTTTCCTTATTTTGGTTATTATTAGGGACTCTCTTTATAGATTGATCTCCTAAATTAGCTTGATTATTAGATTTATTCTGATTAGGGTTTGTATTTCTATTTGGTCGATTTTGATTGTTCTTTTTTGGTTGACCTTGATTAGAATTTTTTCCTGGTTTTTGATCAGAATTTACTTGTAAATCTTTATCTTTTCCTTCAACTTGTTGTTTTTGTTTAGCTTGTTGAGGCTTATTATTTTGTTTATCGTTTGAATTAGAAGGTTGTTTTTTAATTCTTTTTCTTTTACGATTTTGTTTTTCTTTACGTTCAAATCGTTCTAAAGAATCCTCTCCAATTACATCTGTAAAATCAGGTTTAACTTCTTCTAAGTTTTTAGCTAAATCTTCTAAAGGTTCTGTTTTAATTCCTTTTGCTGTTAAAGCTAAAAATTCTTGAATATCACCTACAGAGAATTTATACCAAACAATACCTCCTCTTTCATAAGCAAACCACATTTCTCGTTTAAAAACATCAATCTTAACACATTGTGCCCATCCTTTTTCAGTCTCAAAACGACTTTCCATAGAAGGAAAAGTATTTAATGCATCAAGATAAGAATCTAACTCAAAATTTAAACAACATTTCAATTTACCACATTGTCCAGCTAATTTCTGAGAATTGATAGATAATTGTTGATAACGAGCTGCTGCTGTGCTAACAGATCTAAAATCAGTTAACCATGTAGAACAACATAATTCTCGTCCACATGATCCAATTCCACCAACTTTAGCAGCCTCTTGACGGAAACCAATTTGTTTCATTTCAATTCTTACACCAAATTTCCCTGCATAATCTTTAATTAATTGACGGAAATCAACTCGACCTTCAGCTGTGTAATAAAATGTAACTTTCGCTCCATCACCTTGATATTCAACATCACAAATCTTCATTTCTAGATTATGGTTTTTTGCCATAATTCTAGAATCAATCATTGTTTGTTTTTCTCTATCACGAAACTCTTGCCAAGTTTCTATATCTTTCTGATTCGCTTTACGATAAACTTTCTTTACATCCTCCGCTGTCCACGAAAGATTCTTTTTTTTCATTTGGATTCTAACTAACTCACCCGTAAGTGTAACAACCCCAATATCATGACCAGGTGTTCCTTCAACAGCGATAACATCGCCAATATTTAGAGATATGTTGTTTTCGTTTTTATAATAAAACTTTCGATCGTTTTTGAAACGAACTTCCACAAAATTGAACTTTTCTTGTCCATTTGGAAGTTGCATATTCGATAACCAATCAAAAACTGATAATTTTCCACAACCATCAGTGCCACAAGCACCATTATTGTTACATCCTTTCGGAAGTCCATTAGAAGTTCCACAAGATCCACATCCCATGCTTCTAATTCTTTTATAATTAACTACACAAAGGTAATAAAATATTTTTCTGTTTACATGAAATCATTTATATGAACAATTGAATTTACAAAAACAAAACAAACATATATATATCAATTATTTATATTTTATTTTTTTAGAATTTTAATTGTTTTGAAAGATATATTTATTATAAAAATTAATCCAAAATATAATTTCTTGGAAGCTTTAATTTTAAAATGACTATTTAAAAAAGTAAATTATTATTCGTAATAAATGCCTAATATAGAATTGAACAGCTTAAATTTGCAAAAAATTACATACAATGGCAAAAGAAGTTCGTGTAAGATTTGCGCCTAGTCCAACTGGTGCATTACACATAGGAGGAGTTCGTACAGCGTTATACAATTATCTTTTCGCAAAACACCACAACGGAAAATTCTTATTAAGAATAGAAGATACAGACCAAACACGTTACGTGGAAGGAGCTGAACAATATATTATAGATTCTTTACAATGGTTAGGTTTAATACCTGATGAAGGTGTTGGTTTTGGAGGAGAATTAGGTCCTTACCGCCAATCTGAACGTAAAGAAATGTATAAGCAATATGTTGACCAATTAATAGAAAATGGAAAAGCATATTATGCTTTTGATACTGCTGAAGAATTGGATGAAGCTAGAGCAAATGCAGAAGCTAACAAAGAAACTTTTATCTACAATTGGTCTACAAGAAATAAACTTAAAAATTCTCTTTCTTTAACAAATGAGGAAACAAAAGAATTATTAGATAATAATACTCCTTTTGTCGTTCGTTTCAAAATTGATGACGAGCGTACGGTTTTATTAGATGATATGATTCGTGGTAAAATTTCTATCGATGCTTCTACTTTAGATGATAAAGTTTTATTTAAATCAGATGGAATGCCAACTTATCATTTAGCTAATATTGTGGATGATCATTTAATGGGAATTTCTCACGTTATTCGTGGTGAAGAATGGTTACCTTCTATGGCATTACATGAATTGCTTTATGATGCTTTTGGATGGGAAGCTCCTCGCTTTGCTCATTTACCTTTGATTTTGAAACCAGAAGGTAAAGGAAAATTAAGTAAACGTGATGGTGATAAACATGGATTCCCTGTTTTCCCAATGGAATGGGAAACCGAAGAAGGTATAGCAAAAGGATATAAACAAGAAGGATATTTCCCTGATGCTGTACTTAATATGTTAGCTTTATTAGGTTGGAATCCTGGAACAGACCAAGAGATTTTTTCTTTAGAAGAATTAACTGCAGCATTTAGTTTAGAAAAAGTTTCTAAGTCGGGAGCTCGTTTTTCTCCAGAAAAAGCTGTTTGGTTTAATCACCAATATTTACAACAAAAAACTGTTGAAGAATTATTGCCTGCTTTTGAGGAAGTTTTAAAAGAAAATGGAATTGAAGCAAATGTAAACTTGGATAAAAAAGTAATCGAATTATTGAAAGAGCGAGCTAATTTTGTGAAAGATATTTATACACAAGGACAGTTCTTTTATATAGCTCCTTCTTCTTATGATGAAAAAGCTGCTAAAAAAGCTTGGAAAGATGATTCAAAAGTTATTTTGACAAGTTTTATTGATGTATTAAATTCATCTGAATTTGATGCAGATACTTTGCATGATGCTATGGCTAATTTTGTAACGGTACAAGAAATAGGTTTCGGAAAAATTGGAATGCCTTTACGATTAAGTTTAGTTGGTGCATTACAAGGTCCTGATGTTCCTGTAATTATGGCTACTTTGGGTAAAGAAGAAACAATAGCAAGAATAAATAAAATTATTGAGGTTTTAGGCTAAAATAATTCATAGATACTAAAAAAACCGTAATCAGAGATTACGGTTTTTTTATTTTAATAATTACTAGATTTTGCGTTAGGGATTGCAGTGAAAATCCTTTTTCCTCAGAAAAAGATTGCAACGGAAAGCCCGCCCGAAGGGAACGCCCAACTAAAATTTAATAACTTGGTATTATAAATTCTTTTTGATGTAATTTGTCATTTTACGGAATAACTGAATTCTAGTTTTTCCACCATAAATACCATGATCTTTATCGGTGTAAATTGCCATATCAAAATCTTTATTGGCTTGAACTAATGCTTCTGACAATTCGAATGTATTTTGTGGATGAACATTATCATCAGCAGAACCATGAATTAACAAAAAGTTTCCTTTTAAGTTATCAACATAATTGATTGGTGAATTATCGTCATAACCAGATGCGTTTTCTTCCGGCGTTCTCATGAAACGTTCTGTATAAACAGAATCATAATATCTCCAATTGGTTACAGGAGCAACAGCGATTGCAGTTTTGAAAACATCGTTTCCTTTGAACAATACGTTAGAAGCCATGAAGCCACCAAAAGACCAACCCCAAATTCCGATACGAGCACTATCTACGTAAGGTAATTTACCAAGTTCTTTTGCTGCAGCTATTTGGTCTTCTACTTCGTATTTACCTAATTGTAAATATGTTTGTTTTTTGAATGCTTCTCCTTTAAATCCTGTTCCTCGTCCGTCTACACAGAAAACTAAATATCCTTCTTGTGCTAACATTAAGTGCCAATAATCATTGGTATTAAAATAAGAGTTACTTACAGTTTGAGATCCTGGACCAGAGTATTGATACATTAAAACCGGATATTTTTTGTTTGGATCAAAATTCTTTGGTTTTATAACGTAAGCATTCAACTCATTACCTTCAGCCGTTTTTAGAACAAATAATTCTTTTGTTCCTACATTGTCTATTGTTAATTTATCTTTTACTTGACTATTTTCTACAATAACCCCTAAATCTTTTCCTGATTTTGAGTTAACCAAACTAGTTGTTCTTGGTGTATTGATTGATGAAAAAGTATTGATAAAATAAGTATAATTTTTACTGAATGCCGCTGAATTTGTACCGTTATTCTTTGTTAACATTGTATTTTTCTTTCCATCTAAATGGATTCCAAAAATTTGTCTTTCAGTAGAAATACGTTTTCCATTATTGGCATTTGATTGGTAATAAACAGTTTTGTTTGCAGGATTGTAACCATAATAACTTGTGACTTCCCAATCTCCTTTTGTTACTTGATTAATTAATTTACCATTGTCTGCATAATGATAGATATGGTTGTTTCCATCACGCTCTGAAGTCCATAAAAATGTATTATCTGGTAAAAATTCTAATGTCAAAGCATCAGTTTCTATCCAAGCTTTATTTGTTTCTGTAAAAAGCTTATTCACTTTTTTTGAACTTAAATCATAAAAAGATACATCAACATTATTTTGATGACGATTAGAAGTTACAACTGTTAATAAGTTCGATTTTTTAGAGAATTTAATTTTTGGGATATAATAATTCTGAACAGAAGATAAATCTACATTTGTTGTAGCATTATTTTTTGTATCAAAAACATGTAATGTTACAAGAGAATTATCTTGACCTGCTTTTGGATATTTGTAACGTAATTCTTTTGGATATAAGTTATGATAATAAATAGGAAGGTTAATTTCTTTTACTTTCGATTCATCGAAGCGAACAAAAGCTAATGAAGTTCCATCTGCATTCCAATCAAAATTTCTTACGAAACCAAATTCTTCTTCATACACCCAATCATTAATACCATTGATGATGTTATTTTTTTCACCATCTTTGGTTACTTGAGTTATCTTATTCGTTTTAAGATCTTGGATGTATAAGTTGTTTTCGAAAGCAAATGCTACTTTTGAAGCATCTGGAGAAAATAATGGCTCTTGAATAGGTTTTCCATCAAAAAGAGTTGTACTAGATTTAGTTTGCGTATCATACACTTCATATTTTGCTGTAAATGAATGACGATATATAGAGTTAGATTCTGTTTGTAGTAATACATAACGTTCATCTGCACTAAATTCATATCCTTCGAAAGTACCAGCAACTAAAATATTATCTGCTACTTGATGATTCTTTATTAATGTAGATTCGTACGAGCGTTTTACAAGTCCATCACGAGTAAGAACAGTATAGTTTTCTCCATCATTCAAAGAGTTTACTCCATACAAAGAATTCTCTCTATACTTACCTCCATAAATACCTTCTATTGTAATTTGTTGTGCCAAAGAGCATATACTAACTGCAAATACAGCTAAACTAAAAATTATTTTTCTCATAATTGTGTCCTATAACATGTGTATATTCTATCAATCAAATATAATGAAAAGAATAGTTGGGGCTATATTTTTATAGGGTGATTTATAAATTATTAAGATTTTTACATAATTAATATGTCTTATTTATCAATATTTATATCTTGATAGAATTTTGTTGTTAATTAGCTATTCTTGTTTGATATGATTGGAGATGTTTGAGGTGAAAATAAGAAAATTTAGTTATTCATTATATCAATTATAATGTTATAGCTATTATACTAACTTTTAAAGATTATATTGTTTGTTGTGTATACCTATTAGTTTAGTATACAATTGTGTTAAATTAGGTTGAAGTTTCTTGTTCAAGAAAATATCAAAATTTTTATCACTTCCATATTTATCAATTATTTTTTCAAATTCATTTTTAATTTTTTGTAAATCTTTACCCTTTATTTCTTTTTTTATTTTTAAATTATCTTGTATATATTCATAACCATTTTGAAAAATATGACAGATATTATGTCTCCTATATTCTATATAATTATATTCATCCTCTTGTAATTCTGATTTCATTATTGTTAATCCTTTTATTAGTTCTTCATAAAATTCTAATTTATTTTGATTCTCACCTTTTTTTAAATCTTCAAAAACTTTATTTGCATATGAAAATCCTTCTGTCATAACCTCATAAAATTTAATATAAAACATATCCTGATAGACAAAATCCCATTTTTTAGTAAGTTCATTGTTTAGATAAAACAGAATTCGTAACCACTGATTAAATTGTTCTTCTTGAACAATCTTTTTTCTTAAAAAATCAGTTAAAAATTCTTCTTTTGGAAATTCATTCATTATTCTAAATTATTATAATTGTAATATTTATTAAAAACCAAATGTAGAATATTTATACTTAATTTACTATAAACCATAGTTTAATAAAAATATTCATACATGGTTTAGATATTTTTTTAGGAATAAATGAAGATAATAAGAAATCTAAAAAAATCACACTTTATTAATACTAATGTATAATTCTTTTTATAACAACATATCTTGTCGTTGTAAAAACTTATTTTTGTGTAATAAAATAACATACAATGGCTAAAACAAAAACAACCTATTTCTGTCAGAACTGTGGAACACAAACTTCTCAATGGATGGGACAATGTAAAAGTTGTGGAGAATGGAATACCATTGTAGAAGAAATAGTAGATAAAGGCGAAGAAAAAAAATCTTGGAAAGATAAATCTGATAAAAAAGAGAAAAATTTCGCATTAAATATCCGTGAAGTAAATCCACTTGGAGAAACAAGAATCTCAACAAAAAATCAAGAATTAGATCGTGTTTTAGGAGGCGGTATTGTTCCTGGTTCTGTTATTTTGGTAGGAGGAGAGCCTGGTGTAGGAAAATCTACATTAATGCTTCAGGTTGCTTTAAAATTAGATACCATCAAAATATTATATGTTTCTGGTGAAGAATCTGTTTCGCAAGTAAAACTAAGAGCAGAGCGTATTGGAATAGAATCTGATCAATGTTTTGTATTACCAGAAACAAATACACAAAAAATATTTGCTCATGCTAAGGAAATCCAACCTCAATTAATTGTTGTTGATTCTGTACAAACATTACAAACATCGTATGTTGAATCTTCTCCAGGAAGTATTTCTCAGATTAGAGAAACTACTTTTGAGCTGATACAATATGCTAAAGAAACCAATACACCTATTATATTAATTGGACATATTACTAAAGAAGGTGTAATTGCTGGTCCTAAAATTTTGGAACATATGGTTGATGTTGTTTTACAATTTGAAGGAGATAGAAACCATATTTATAGAATTTTACGTGCTAATAAAAATCGTTTCGGATCTACAGCAGAAATTGGTATTTACGAAATGCAAGGAGCTGGATTACGAGAAGTTACTAATCCATCGGAAGTATTGATTACTAAAAAAGATGAATTACTTAGTGGAAATGCTATTGCTGCAACTTTAGAAGGTGTTCGTCCTATGTTGATAGAAATACAAGCCTTGGTTTCTACAGCTGTTTATGGAACTCCACAACGTACAGCTACAGGGTTTGATGCTAAACGACTAAATATGCTTTTGGCTGTTTTAGAAAAACGTGCAGGTTTCCGTTTGAATATGAAAGATGTTTTCCTAAACATTACTGGTGGAATTCGTGTTGATGATCCTGCCATAGATTTAGCTGTCATCGCAGCCATTCTTTCTTCTAGCGAAGATTCTGCGGTACCAGATAATTGTTGCTTTGCTGGTGAAGTTGGTCTTAGTGGAGAAATTCGTGCTGTAAATCGTGTAGAACAACGAATTACTGAAGCAGAAAAGCTCGGTTTTGATGTTATTTTTGTCTCTAAATACAATAAAATAAAAGATACAGATTACGGAATCAGAATTGTTCGTATATCAAAAGTAGAAGATATTTATCGTATGCTTTTTCAATAAAAATATAAATTATGAAACGAATTTTGATTTATAGTCTTGCAACTTTATTACCTATTTTGGGTGGTATAGTATTTTTGAATTTCTATGGTAATCAAAATTCATTTCCTATACAATGTATTTTTCATTCTGTAACAGGTTTATGGTGTCCTGGTTGTGGTGGACAAAGAGCTTTTTCATTATTGTTACACGGACATATTCTAGAATCTTTGCGATATAATATTATATTGCCTATTGTATTATATTTTGCTATTATTGGATATTATAGCATGATTGGAAATCTATTTCTTAAAGAACCATTTTCTCAGAAATTAAGTTTTTCTTCAAGAACAACTAGAAATTTTTTAATTTTTCTAGTCATTTACTCAATTCTAAGAAATATTCCTTTTGTTCCTTTTACTTATTTAGCTCCAGTTTATTAAATAGATATTCATAAATCTATTTTAAATTTAAAATTGTCTTTTTCAAATTTTAAACTAGTTTTCCTAATAAATTCATTCTGATCTTTTATATTTAATACATTTTCAACAAAATCATTTAACTGATCATCAGAATTAATAGTATTCATAGCTTCTTTTAATAACTCTAATCCTCCTCTTTCTAAAACTTCATCAACTAATATAGCTGATATAATATATTCTGTTCCTATATTATTTATTTTAGGGAAATCTTGCGTAAAAGATAATTTTAAATCAGGTTTTTCATAGATAAACTTATTAAATTCTTTAAATACTTCCTTAGTTGATTTACCTAAACTAGCCTTAGGTGAATTATTATAAACACTTAATCCTGTTAAGAATAAATAATGAGAATTTATATATTTCTTATTTATTAAATGGATTAATTCATGTTTATAAAACTCCCCAGCATAATATGTTGACAAGAGGATATTTTTATTTTTATCAAAATATCCACATTCTTTCATTAATCCTTTAGTAGCAATATAATCAAGCCCTATTATTTCTGTTTGTTTATCACAATTTTCTGCAATATAATAATCTATTTTTTCATTATTTAAATCAAATAATTGATTAAGGCGATATATAAATTTATTTGCTTTTTTTGCTTCTTTAATACTAAACTTATAATCTTTTGGATAAAAATAATTGATTAAACCTACATTCTTTTTATTCCAATTTTGAGTTGAATTTTCTAAAAAATTTTCTAATTTATATTCTCCATTTTTATATACTACAATATATTTAACAATAGAAATAAGGTTTACATTTACTTCGTCCTGAATCCAATAAAACATTGATGCTATTTCATATTTATTATCAATTATTGGCTTTATATATAATAATTTATTATTAGTATACATTTCAAAAAAATTAGGAGAATATCCTGAAAGACTAATCAATAAATCTTCATTTCCATTCTCCCACATATTTTTATAGCTCAAATTATTATTAGCTCTTAATTCTACATATTTTTTCCAAAAACTATAAATAGGTTTTGTATTTCCATCCAAATAATCATATGTATATTGAATACTAGTAGTTTGTGAAAAAGTAAAATTACTGAATAATAAAAAAATATATAAAAATTTCATTCAACTTATGTTCTATCTTTCTTAAAATTAGAACCAATATAGTTATAATTTATTTTTTATAAAAAATCACAACATGATCATGTTGTTTTATCACGAGGTCATTTTCCAAAGTATACAGAAAAAGCAACCTAAATAGATTGCTTTTTCTGTATAATCATGTTTGTGATTAACATTATTTTCTCGGATTCTATTCAGAATCTATTTTTATTTTATTTGTTCTTGATTCATCAACTGATGTTCAATTTTTTGATCAATTTCTTTAAAGAAGCCAAAACCTTTTAGAATAATAATTACTCCAAAAATTAAAAGACAAATTCCAACTCCTTTCCTTACTAAAAATACTTTTTGATCTGTAAAACGTTTCTGTAATTTTCCGGCTAAAAATATTTTACCTAAATCAATTGTAAAATAGGTTAATAAAACAATTCCCATATATAACATAAAATCACATGCATTAGGATACTGTATTGATACTGAAGAAACAATTACAAACCAAAAAACGATAACACCAACATTCAATAAATTCATTATAAATCCATTGAAAAATGTTCTTACGTAATTATTATTCCCGCAATCAACTTCTCCTTCTATATGTAATTTTGGTTTAGAGAAATACATAAAAATCCCATAAATGAGAACAAAAAATCCTCCTATTATATATATCCTATAAAACTTGGGATGATTGGTTATATAACCAGTAAAATCTTTACTTCCAAAATATGCTGCCGAAATACATAAAATATCCGCAGCTATTACTCCTAAATCTAATACTACAGCGGTCTTCCAACTCCTACGTAAACTTGTTTCTATCAATAAGAAAAAAACAGGTCCAATAAGAATTGTACTTAATAAAAAACCTATCAGTATGGCTGAAAAAATTATTTCCATAACTAAATTAAGGCTTGCAAGATAAGCTTAAATAATGAAAACTAAGCATTAACTAGCTCAAAATCTAATTGCTTCTTAATTAAGTCAGCACTCAAAACTTTGATTTTTACCGGGCTTCCAAGCTGATATTTTATTTTTGTTTGCTTACCTATTAGGGCATGATTTTTTTCATCATAAACAAAATAATCCCCTTTCATAGCTCTAGATCTTATTAACCCTTCGCATCTTGTTTCTGGTATTTCAACAAAAATTCCATAATCTTGTACACCTGTTATAAATGCATCAAATGTTTGCCCAACAAATTGTTGCATGTATTTTACTTGCATATATTTTATTGATTCTCTTTCTGCTTCTGCCGCAATTTTTTCTCTAGAAGAACAGTGTTTAGCTTTATCTTCATAAACAGCTGCAGCTGGTGATTTTTTACCATCTAAATAATCTTGTAGTAAACGGTGCGCAATCATATCTGGATATCTACGAATTGGCGATGTAAAATGCGTATAATAATCAAATGCTAAACCGTAATGTCCTATATTTTCTGTCGTATATTTTGCTTTTGCCATTGTTCGCATAGCCAAGGTTTCAACCATATTTTCTTCTGGTTTTCCTTTTACATCTGCCAACAATTTATTCATAGAATTAATTGTTGTTTTTCTATCACCAATTTCTAATTCGTAACCAAACTGACGAATAAAATTCTTAAGATCTAATAATTTATCTGGATTAGGATCATCATGCACTCGATATATATAAGTATTTGCATTTTCTTTTCCATGCTTATCAAGACTTATAAATTCTGAAACTTTACGGTTACATAAAAGCATAAATTCTTCAATCAATTTATTAGAATCTTTGGACATTTTAAAGAAAATTCCTTGAGGATTATGTTCCTGATCTAAATCAAATTTAACTTCTACTTTATCAAAACTAACTGCCCCATATTTCAAACGTTTTTGACGCATTGTTTTTGCCAATCGATCTAAAGTTAAAATTTCATCTTTAAAATCTCCATCTTTCCCTTCTATAATTTCTTGTGCTTCTTCGTAAGTAAAACGTCTGTCTGAATGTGTTGCCGTTCTACCAAACCACGTTTTTACAACTTTTGCATTATCATCTAATTCAAAAACTCCAGAAAAAGTATATTTATCTTCGTTTGGTCTTAGAGAACATGCAACATTAGATAGTATTTCTGGTAACATAGGAACAACTCTATCGACTAAATAAACAGATGTTGCACGTTTGTATGCTTCTTGTTCTATTAATGTTCCAGGTCTTACATAATGAGTTACATCAGCAATATGAACACCTATTTCCCAATTTCCGTTTTCTAATTTTCTGATAGATAATGCATCATCAAAATCCTTTGCATCTTTTGGATCAATTGTGAATGTTGGTATATTTCGCATATCTCTACGATGTGCAACTTCAGCTTCATCAATAGATGTATCTAGATTATCTGCTTCTTGTTCTACTTCGTCAGGAAATTTATCTGGTAAATCATATTCCAATAAAATAGCATGTATTTCTACATCTGTATCTTCTGGTTTCCCTAAAATTCGCGTAATTTCTCCAAAAGGAGAATTAGAACCTTCTGGCCAATTCGTTAATTTAACAACTACTTTTTCTCCTGGTTTAGCATCATTAATTTTTTCCTTTGGGATAAAGAAATCATGATTTCCATTTTGCATGGTTACAAAACCATATTTTCCTTCTTTTCCTAATTCGAAAATTCCTGTAAACTCCGTTTTATTTCTTTCTACGATTTCTACAATTTCACCTTCTACTTTAGAAGAGTGTTTATTTTTCTTTGGATAAACATAAACACGAACTGTATCTCCAGCTAGAACATTTTTTGTTTTTCCTTTTTGTACAAAAACATCTTGCTCTAAACCATCTATTACAATATATGCATTTCCAGAAGCTGTTAAATCTGCAATACCAACCATATAATCTTTGGTTGCATTTATTTTATATTTTCCTCTATCTACTTCTGATATTTTTTTATCGGCTAATAAAACATTCAAATTTTTAATTAATAATTCTGTATCAATTCTATTTGTAAGTTTTAAGGCTGAAGCAATTTGTTTATAGTTTAAGGGCTTATTTGGGTTCTGAAATAAAACTTCTATGATAGACTTTGTAAACTTTGTAATGTTTTTGTCTTTTTTAGCCCTATTATTTTTAAAATTTTTTCTTGGCATAATTTGATTTTTTCAAAAATCTCTTCATTATATTTTGAGAGATTTGTATAAAATAGTTAATAACTAAACACTTTAAAACAATGATAATCAATATTATTTTAATAACTATTGATAAGGTGTTAATAACTACATAACCACTGCAAAGGTAGTTTTAGTTTTTCTAATTTAACAATTAACTATGAATTATATATTATTATAAGGATAAGAATAATTCTTATTAAAGAAGATATTTACTAAAATTACGCCAAAAAAAATGATATCATCTTTATCTGATTGTAGTTTTTAATAAAATAGATTGAATAAGCGAATGTTATTATCTCCTATTAACAATTTAAAATAGATTTATTTTACTAAATAACAATTAATTAACAGTTATTAAATTAGGTTATAAACATTGTTAATGACTTATATTTTATAGTTATTTGTATTATATTTTCTAATAAAAGAATATTTGCAATAATGATTGAAATGGAAATCCTTTGCGATGAGCAAAGATTGCAATGAAAAGCCTGATCCATAGGAATTGCCCAATAAATACTATGAATTAGTATAAACGAAGATTTATTGATTTGTAAACAATTATATTGTCTATTGTTTTAATATTATGTTGAGCAGATTGAGGAATGACATTATACTATAAGTTTAAACAACAGATATATAAAGTAGAAAATATAAAAAAGCACGAAGTTTATTTCGTGCTTTTTTATATTCTTATAATATATTAAGAACAAGCAATTTTATCTACTCGTCCTTGATGTCTTCCTCCTTCAAATTCAGTTTCTAAAAATGTTTTTACAATTTCTTCTGCATATTCATAAGCAATGAAACGAGCAGGTAAAGTAAGAACATTTGCATTGTTATGTTGTCTTGCTAAACGAGCAATATCTGTCATCCAACATAATGCAGCACGAATACCTTGGTGTTTATTTGCAGTCATTGTAACACCTTGTGCACTTCCACAAAGTAAGATTCCAAAATCTGCTTTTCCATCTTCTACAGCTTGTGCAGTTGGGTGAGCAAAATCTGGGTAATCAACACTTGATGTTGAGAACGCTCCAAAATCCTCTACTTCAAAACCTTGGCTTGTTAAGAAGTGTACTAATTTTTCTTTATATTCGAATCCTGCGTGATCCGATCCTATTGCAATTTTCATATAATTAACAGCTATTTTTGTTGTTTTTGTTTAAATAATTGTAAATCAATTGTTAAATTAATTTTATAATTTGTTAAAAGATGACTGAATAAAACTAATAACTTTTTGATCAAAAAATTTGGATTTCTAATTACAATTTCCAATTAGAAATAAAACAATTCAAGTCAAGTAAAACTTTTCATTTTGGCATAAAAGATTTACACATCGTTATGAATAGTTTTCACAAAACATCTTGCTAACAAAAGTTGTTTATTAACCATTTTAATAAAATGTTGATAGAATATCTAACTCTTTCATTACAAAACAAAATTACAAATAATAGCTTGTTAATTGTAATTAAATAAAATTTATCTCATTTTAGTTATCCACATATTAACAGTGCTAATAGTAATAGCATTTTTCTTTTTTTTTAATTTTTTAAAAATTTATAATCTAATATAATTATTATGTATTGTTAATAGTTGAAAATTGGAGAGAGAGATTTTATACTCTTCAATGAAAGTTTGATTACATTTGTCTAAACCAAAATTTCAAAATAATGAAAACGATCAATGATTACAATTTCAACAATAAAAAAGCATTAGTGCGTGTTGATTTCAATGTTCCACAAGATGAAAATTTAAATGTAACCGATGATACTAGAATAAAAGCAGCAAAACCAACAATTGATAAAATATTGAAAGATGGAGGTGCTGTAATATTAATGAGCCATTTGGGACGTCCAAAAGGAGAATTTAATGATAAGTATTCATTAAAACATATTGCATCAAAAGTTACTGAAATTTTAGGTGTAAATGTAATTGTTGCTAATGATGTAATTGGTGATGATGCAAAAGAAAAAGTAGCAAATCTAAAACCAGGTGAAGTTTTATTGTTAGAAAATGTTCGTTTTCATGCAGAAGAAGAAAAAGGAGATAAAGATTTTGCAAAGGCTTTAGCTAGTTTTGGAGATATTTATGTAAATGATGCATTTGGAACAGCTCATAGAGCACATGCTTCTACTGCTATTGTTGCTGAATTTTTCCCAGAAAATAAATGTTTTGGATTGTTAATGGAACAAGAATTAACAGCTATCAATAAAGTGTTAACTAGTGGTGAAAAACCTGTAACAGCAGTACTTGGAGGATCAAAAGTATCATCTAAAATTACAATTATTAACAATATCTTACCAGCAATTGATAACTTAATTATTGGTGGAGGAATGACATATACTTTTGTGAAAGCTGATGGTGGTAAAATAGGAATTTCTTTAGTTGAAAATGATAAATTAGATTTAGCAAAAGAAATTTTGGCAGAATGTGAAAAGCATAATGTAAAAGTATTTTTACCTGTAGATAATGTGATTGCTGATGACTTTAATAATGATGCTAACAAAAAAACTGTAAAATCAGATGAAATTCCTGACGGATGGATGGGAATGGATGTTGGAGCAGAGTCTTCTAAATTATTTGCAGATGTAATTGCACAATCTAAAACTATCTTATGGAATGGACCATTAGGAGTTTTTGAAATGCCAAACTTTGCTGTAGGTACAGTAGCTCTTGGAGATGCAATCGCTGAAGCAACAAAAAATGGTGCTTTTTCTTTAGTAGGAGGAGGTGATTCTGTTGCTTTTGTTAAACAATTTGGTTATGATGATAAAGTAAGTTATGTTTCAACAGGAGGAGGAGCTATGTTAGAATCTCTTGAAGGAAAAGAATTACCAGGAGTTGCAGCTATTTTAAATTAAAATAGAAAATTTCTTAAAAGCATAAAATCGGGTATTTAGCCCGATTTTTTTATGCGTTTAAATTAATTTATATTATTAATAACTGATTATTAACATGTTTATTTATAGATAAATTAACGTTTATTCATTATAGTAATTATCATAAAATAATTAACTTTAGTAAAATCTTTTAAAACAAACTAAATGGATAAATTAACTTCAAAATTTGACAAAATTTTAAAAGCATCAACCATAAACGGAAAAGTAGTTCATGATCCTGATGCAAGTAAAGAAGTAGTTCGTAATACAAAGGAAAAATCTTTTCCTTTCGCGGATCAAATAGGAACTTATCAACGTAATAAAGCAGTTCCATTAAAATCATTTGATAAAAGTAAAATATATATTGTAGGAAGTGGAATAGCAGGTTTAGCAACGGCTTATTATTTTATTCGCGATGGTCGAATTCCTGGAGAAAATATTACGTTTATAGAGCAATTACATCTTGAAGGTGGTTCTATGGATGGAGCAGGTAATGTTAATGATGGTTATATTATTCGAGGAGGACGAGAAATGGATTTTTCTTATGAAAATCTTTGGGATTTATTCCAAGATATTCCAGCTGTTGAATTACCAGAACCATATAGTATTTTAGACGAATATCGTTTGTTAAATGATAATGATCCTAATTATTCAAAATCACGATTAATTAATAATAGAGGACAAGTTAAAGATTTTAGTAAGTTTGGACTAAATAAGAAAGACCAATTGTCTTTAGTAAAATTGCTATTAAAAAAGAAAGAAGATTTAGATGATATTACAATTGAACAATACTTTAGTCAAACATTTTTAGAAAGTAATTTCTGGACGTTTTGGCGCACAATGTTTGCTTTCGAAAACTGGCATAGTTTACTAGAATGTAAATTGTATATGCACAAATTCTTACATGCTATTGATGGAATGAGAGATTTCTCTTGTTTAGTTTTCCCAAAATATAATCAATACGATACATTTATAAAACCACTTCGAGAATTTTTACAGAAAAAGGGTGTACAATTACAATTTGATACACTTGTAAAAGATTTAGATTTACATATAGATACAGAAGGAAAAGTTGTAAAAGGATTAATTACAGAGCAACATGGTGAGGAAAAAATAATTCCAGTATCTCAAGATGATTTTGTAATTATAACAACAGGTTCTATGACAGAGGATACTGCTTATGGAGATAATACAAAAGCACCACTTCTAGAAATAGATAATTCAACAAGTGGAATGAGTCCTGGATGGAAATTATGGAAAAATTTAGCTGCTAAATCTCCAATTTTTGGTCATCCAGAAAAATTTTGTTCTAACATAGAAAAATCTTCTTGGGAATCTGCAACTCTAACATGTAAACCATCAGCATTTACAGAAAAATTAAAAGAATATACAGTTAACGATCCATATTCTGGTAAAACAGCTACAGGAGGAATTATTACTATTACTGATTCTAATTGGTTAATGAGTTTTACTTGTAATCGTCAGCCACATTTTCCTACACAGCCAGATGATATATTAGTTATTTGGGTATATGCACTTTATATGGATAAAGAAGGTAATTATATTAAAAAGAAAATGCCAGAATGTACAGGAAATGAGATTTTAAGTGAATTATGTTATCATTTAGGAATAGAAGATAAAATAGATAATGTAATTGATAATACAATTGTACGTACATCTTTTATGCCTTATATAACATCTATGTTTATGCCAAGAGCAAAAGGAGATCGACCTAGAGTTGTACCAGAAGGATGTAAAAATTTAGGATTAGTTGGACAATTTGTAGAAACAAATAATGATGTTGTTTTTACGATGGAAAGTTCTATAAGAACTGCAAGAATAGCTGTATATCAGTTATTAAATTTAACGAAACAAGTTCCGGATATCAATCCATTACAGTATGATATTCGCCAATTAATAAAAGCTGCATCAACTTTAAATGATGATCAACCATTTGTGGGAGAAGGTTTATTGAAAAAAGTATTAAAAAATACATACTATGAACATGTTCTTCAGAAAACAGCAGATGGAGATGAAAAAGAATCATTCTTACAAGAACATTTCGGAAAATTTAAAGATTGGATAGGAGATATAAAAGAAAAATTCTAGTTATTAATTTTTGATTAATAGTTGTAAGCCTCACATTTATAATTTTTTAAATGTGAGGTTTATTTGTTTATAATTCTAAATAGATTATATTAGAATTCAATTTTGAATGATTCTAAGAACTATGAATGAGTTTAACCAACGATTAAATGATATAGAAAATCATTTTAAACAGAATGATTTAGATTTAGGCTATCGAAGATTAATTGATAGTATATTAGATTTGGGAGATTTACAATTCTATGAAAAAATTATAAATTATTCCAATTTTTATTACCAAGAATCTACTGATAAAGAGCAAAAAAAAGAAAAAGCTTTAGATATACTGAATGAATTAAAAAAAGCGTCTTTTCCTACAAACAAAGAAGATGAAACATTAATATCTATTCATCAATTAGAAAAAGTTTATACAAAAAGAAAATTCAAATTACATCCCATTACTTTTGATTTAAAATCGAGAGAAGTTGTAGGATTAGTTGGTGAAAATGGAAATGGAAAAACGACTCTGTTACGACTAATTTGTGGAGAATTAAAACAAACTTCAGGTATTATTAATTATCATTTTACAAAAGCAAAACCTTTTAGTTACGAACTAAAAACAGAGTTAGTTTATGTTCCTCAACGAATAGAATTATTGTATGGTTCTTTGATGGATAATTTACAGTTTACATTAGCTTGTTACGGAATCAATAATCAAGAAAATAAATTATTGTCAAAGGTAATGTTAGCTCGTTTAGGATTGTGGCCTTACAAGGATTTACAATGGAAAGAACTATCGTCTGGTTATAAAATGAGATTCGAATTAGCGAGAACATTATTACGTAGACCAAAAGTTTTATTATTAGATGAACCTTTGGCTAATTTAGATATACTTGCACAGAAAGTCATATTAGAAGATCTTAAATATTTATCTCAATCTATCCGAAATCCTTTTGGTGTTATTCTTAGTTCTCAACAATTGTATGAAGTAGAAAAAGTATCTACAGAAGTATTGTTTCTAGAAAATGGAAAGCTTAATATCCAGGGAGATAAACAAAATTTAGAAGATAAATCAACGATTCTAGAAATAGATGTTAATAACAATAAAGAGGAGTTATTAACAGTGTTATCTTCATTAGAATTAATAGAACTTAAGTTTAATGGCGGTGCTTATATTGCTTATTTCAATGAATCAATTTCAATGAATCAAATTTTATTAAAAATAGGAAAATCAAATCTACACGTAAAATATGTAAGAGATATTTCAAACTCTAGTCGTCGTTTTTTTGTTAACTAATCTATTTTACCATGTTCAAAAAATTAAATCAAAATTTAATTACAAAATATCCACTTATTTGGAATCTCAAATACATTTGGATTTTACTTGTAGCTCTTGTTATAAATAGTATTGCATTTATTAATGGATTTCTTTCTTTCAATAAAAAATCTCAATTACAAGAATTTCAACTTTTCAATAATTTTATAAATGAAGGAACGTTTGTTTATTATATTTTTATAAGTGTTATTCTCCTTATAATCTGGATTTATTTTTATATCAAAAACAACCGTTTCAAATCATTTTATCCAACATCAAGAAATTATTTATTCAAAGAATTTTTAGCTGTTTTTTCTCTATTTATTGTATTTCTATATATACCAAATTCCTATCAATTAGGAATAAAAACAAGAGTTGCTAATTATATGTCCGAAGATCAATATCTGAAAGATATAGACATTATAAACAGAGGACAAGCATTTACGTTACAACAAGGTTTTGGGTACAATAATTATTCAAGAAATTTATCTATTCCTGTTTTTGATACATTAGTTTCAGAACAGCAAACAAGACAATTATTCAACCAGAATTTAATAGAATTAAAAAAGCGAAATCCAAAATTAGTAAAGCAATTTTTAGAACCTTATTTTCGTAATGATGAATTTGAAACTTTATTAGCAGAACATTTTCCTCAACGAAAAAGCTATCAGCCCATAAATTTTAATAGAAATTATATTCGATTAACAAAAGAAATATCTGATAATTCAGATTATCCTTCATCTTATAATGAAGCAAGCGTAGTAGAAGCAGCAATTCCTTATGAAAATGATTTTGAAAAAGGAAATGACACTGTAGCATATACTTATATAAATTTAGCAAGCTTATATAATTATAGTAGTTTAGCTTTTGAAAATCCTAAAGACTCAACTAAAAATCATGAATATTATGATAAAGAGCTAATCACTTTATTACAGAAAAATAATCGAAACGATATTCAGAAATTATTAAATAGTTATAAAGAATTATTAGATAAAAATGAAATAGGCTATCGTCTAGAAAAAGCAAAATGGATAGATTATATTCCAAAATATCCTTATTATTTTATTGATTATCAATTAAACGATTTTAATAATGACTTAAAGAAAGCAGATTACATTAACCAAAGTGCTCTAAATATTATTTATAGTAATGTAGGGCAAGCTAAATACCAATCTTTTTGGTTAAACAACATACAATACTACATATTATCAGCATTAGTATTTACAATGTTACTAATTACATTCAGATTTAGCTCATTCAAAGTATGGTTAACAACTATTATAGGAGCAGGAATATTAGTTATTTTAGGAAGTGTAATAGGTTTAGCATTCAATTATATTTTAAGTAGTAATTATTTAGCATATATTATTCTATTTTTCTTTTATATCGTTTTCTTAATACTCACATTTTTTGGATTAAAAAATGGAAAAAATAAACTCATAACAGGAGTTAATCTTAATTGGTTTGTGTTAACCAATATATTTATAGCAATTTTTCTTTTAAGTTTTTACACACAAATAAGGGAAGATATATTGTATGATTATAAACAAGTAGAAAGTTTATATCAGTTCAGAGAAAAAAATAAGGAATTACAATTATTAGATCAATTAGCAGATATATTTCTTTATATCAATCCAATAATTTATGTTATAACTTTTTATTTTATCATAAACTTATATAAAAAATGGCAAGCAATGCCAGAAGAATAAAAAAATAAAAGCGAGTGACCAGCTCGCTTTTATAGATAATAAATTTAAGAAAAACTATCTAAGATAGATTTACAAAAACTCGGATTTTATTTTAATTTAAAAAAGCAATATTGCTTTACAACATTTATCATTCAAAACTATATTCTTACACCAACCATTATACTAAAAAATACTAAAAACTAATTTTTCTACTTAATCAATCATCATTTGGGCAATCCCTTCGGACCGCGCTTTCCATTTCAATCTTTGCTAGAACAAAAAATTATAAAATAACTAGCAAAGGATTTCCATTACAATCGCTATTGCGATTTTTAAGTAGAAAAGGGATTATAATAACTTTCGAAGAATTTCTAACAATATTGCTTTTTATAATTATTTCTGTTCTTTATGATTATGTTTCGGTCTTTTCTCACGATCTTGTTTGTACTGAGAAAATTGTTTTTTATCTAAAATTTGTTCTAATTTAGAATCGAAATCATCATTTTTAGGACCTTTATCCTTTTTCAATTTTTGATCTTTTTTACCTTCATTTTTAGAAAAGTTTTTTTCACGATCTTCTAATAAAGATTTTACTTTTTGTTTTTGAGAAGAAGATAAATTATAACCTTCAAAACGTTTTAACTCATCGTCAACAGTTGGGCGATTTTTTTTACTATGTTCCTTTTGAGGTTTTTCTCCTTGTGTACGTTCTTGTGCAGAAACTGATAAGACTACCAATAAACTTGCTAATAACATTAATTTTTTCATACTTGTCTTTTTATATTGTTTAACTTGATTTCTATAAACTATTTGTTTATTTCTTGTACCAAAGTTGTAATAAATAAAAACACTTAGAAAAAAATAGAGGTCAATAATATTTAATCGTCGGTAAATGAGATTATATCTTAAAAAAATTAAGATTAGATAAGGAAATTTTATTTTTATAAATACGGTTTTCGGTAATGTATTGAAAATTATATATTTTCTTATTCATACAGAATAAGATACTATTATAGAAAAAATTTTTCGAAGTTTTAAGTCAAAAATAGATTGTAATACTATCAATTAGTAGGATATTAAACGTAATAATAGAGAGTAATTTTCTATCTATTACGCTTTATAATTTTATTTTGCTTTAAACTGATTAATGGCTTTTTTAGTAAACTCTGATAAAACCAATTCACCAGATATTTTTGCACGATCTAGTAATAATTGATCCCAATTTTCTGTTCCTTCCCAAGATACATGTTTCATATGTTTCATTGCATCAGGATTATAATTTGATAATTTATTAGCCAAAGAATTAATTGAAAAATCCATTTCATCTGTTGTTGTAGAAACTTCAGCAAACAAACCTTTTTCTTTTGCCCATTGTGCTGTATAAAATTCTGTTGCATTAATTGTCATTTGCATAAATGCAGAAATACCTACTTTACGTTCTACAGCAGGACCAACCACAAAAGGACCAATTCCAATTGTTAGTTCAGATAATTTAACAGCTGCGAATTCTGTTGCAAACGTATAATCAGCTGCAGCAGCAATTCCAACTCCACCTCCAACAACTTTCCCATGTATTCGTGCAATAACAAATTTTGGAGCTAAACGAATTGCATTGATAACATGTGCAAAACCAGAGAAAAATTCTAATCCAGTTTCTTGATCTTTTATAGAAATTAATTCATCAAAAGATGCGCCAGCACAAAACGCTCTTTCACCACCACTTTTCAAGATGATAACTTTTACGTTATCATCATTTCCTAGTTTTTTTATTTCTTTTGCCAAATTTCTTAATTGACTTCCTGGCATTGAATTACTTTGTGGATGAAAAAATTCTATAGTTCCTATCCCGTTTTCTATTTCTGATTTTACGTAAGCGTCCATATTATAATTTGTTTTTATAAAATTCAAAAAGAAGAATTTATAAATAAATGTATATTAAGTATAATTTATATAAGCTAATTATTTATTTATTCTATTTACATCATGTTGACACTCTCTAAATATAATTCTTCAATAACCTAAAAATAACATTATACTATCAATTTAAATTTATAATAATAAGTTTAAATATCCTTAAAATTAAACATTATCCATAAATATTCAGTTTTTCATTTCAAAACCATAAATTCATTTTTTGCATCATAATTGCTGTTATCTTTTTTCAAAATAAAAAAAATGAAAAATAACTTACATGGAATAGATCACATAGGAATTACAGTACCAGATATAGATAAAGCAACAGAATTTTTTGTAAAAGGTTTGGATGCTGTTGTTTTGTATGATACATATACAAAAGATCAACCTCCAAGAGATTCAAATTTTACAAGAAAACGACTTGGAATAGAAGATGAAACTGCAGAATTAGCAATACGAATGTTAGCTTTACCAAATGGACCTGGTTTAGAATTATTTCAATTTTACAATCCACATCAAAATGGACCAATAACTCCAGCAGATATTGGTTTTCAACATTTGGCAATTTATGTTGATGATATGAATGAGGCTTTACAAAAAGTTGAAGAAGCTGGTGCAAAACGCAATTCGGATCCAGTTGCTTTAAGTGGATTAGAGGAGGGAGAAGGAAATGTTTTTTGTTATTGTAAAACACCTTGGGGATCGTCTTTAGAATTAATCTCTTATCCAACAAAACAACCTTATACAAAATTCTCTCCTCGAGAAAAATGGAAAGTTTGATTTTTTAATTGACGGTATAAATAGCTGTCAAAAATCATAAAAATAAGTGATAAGAGAAATTATCTTTGCTTTTAGAGCAATAAATTATAAATGATAAAAAAAATATTGATTTTACGATTTAAAATTCATTAATTTTTTATCAAAATCGCTCATAGTATAGCATTTACCTTAACAAAGTTTAACAATATTGTATGAAAGTTTTAGTCACTAAATAGATTGTAATTCTTAATTTTAGGAAAAATTTGAATCAATATTATAAACATTAATTTCAACGAAATTTTGGATATACAACTTTTAAATCAGCAAATAGAAGCTAAAAGCGAAAGCATAGCAAGATTAACGACAGAGATAAATAAAACCATTATCGGACAAGAGAAAATGGTTGAAAGCCTTTTAATTGGCTTACTTGGAAATGGACATGTTTTGTTAGAAGGTGTTCCAGGTTTAGCAAAAACATTGGCTATAAAAACATTATCAGAAGCTGTTGATGCTAGTTTTTCTCGTATTCAGTTTACACCAGATTTATTACCTGCAGATGTTGTTGGTACATTAATTTATAATGTAAAAGAGAATGATTTTCGTATAAAAAAAGGACCAATTTTCGCAAATTTTGTTCTTGCAGATGAGATTAACCGTTCTCCTGCAAAAGTTCAATCTGCGTTGTTAGAGGCAATGCAAGAGCGTCAAGTAACAATTGGTGATGAAACATATCCTTTACAAAAACCTTTTTTGGTACTTGCTACTCAAAATCCAGTTGAACAAGAAGGGACATATCCTTTGCCAGAAGCACAAGTTGACCGTTTTATGATAAAAACGGTAATCACATATCCTGAATTAGAAGCAGAACGATTAATTTTAAGAAATTCTATTAATCAAACTTTTCCAAAAATTGAAAAAGTAATTTCTATTCAAGATTTGTTAGAAGCTCGTGAAATGGTAAAACAAGTTTATATGGATGAAAAAATAGAAAAATATATCTTAGATATTATTTTTGCTACACGTTTTCCTGATAAAGTTGGTTTAGAGAAATTAGTTCCAATGATTTCTTTTGGATCTTCCCCTCGTGGGTCTATTAATCTAGCTCAAGCATCAAAAGTATATGCATTTTTACGTAAAAGAGCTTATGTAATTCCTGATGATGTTCGTGCTATGGCAAAAGATGTTTTACGTCATCGTATTGGAATTAGTTATGAAGCTGAGGCTGAAAATATAACTCCAGAAGAAATTATAGATAACATTTTAAATGTTGTTCCAGTACCTTAAAAAAATAAAATATTCTAAAATTTGGATGCTAAAGAAATCATCAAACGTGTAAAACGTATAGAATTAAAAAGTAAGCGAAAAGCAAGTAACCTTTTCATGGGTGAATATCATAGTTCATTCAAAGGAAGAGGTATGATTTTTAGTGAAATACGCCCTTATCAATATGGTGATGATGTACGAAATATTGATTGGAATAAAACAGCGAGATACAGCGAACCTTACGTTAAGGTTTTTGAAGAAGAGCGAGAGTTAACAATGTTTTTGTTGATTGATGTTTCTAATTCAGAAAATTTTGGAACACGTAAACAAATAAAAATGGAAACAATTGCTGAACTAAGTGCTACATTGGCTTTTTCGGCAACGACATACAACGATAAAATAGGATTAATTTTATATACAGATCGTGTAGAAAAATTTATTCCACCCAAAAAAGGAAAACAGCATGTTTTACGTTTGGTAAGAGAAATAGTTTCTTTTGAACCTAAAAACAAAGGGACAAACCTAGCTGTTGCTTTAGAGAGTTTTATGAATTTGGCAAGAAGAAAAGCAAACGTATTTATTTTGTCTGATTTTATTGATTCATCAGATTATGAAAAAGCATTGCGAATTGTGTCTAAAAAGCATGATGTAACTGGGATTAGAGTGTATGATGAAAAAGAACAAAGTTTTCCTGATATAGGTTTGGTTCACGTACAAGACAACGAAACAGGAGAGATACGATTAATTGATACATCGTCTAAAAAATTGCGTATGCAATACGCTCAATATTATAAAGATTTGAATCAACGTTATCAGTCAATATTCAAAAAAAATCAATCAGGTGCTCTAAGTATTCGTACCGATGAAGATTACATACGACCATTGTTGAATTATTTTAAAAGTCATAAAGCCTAATGAAGAATTTATTACTTTTAGTAAGTTTCATTCTTTTTCAATTTTCATTGGCTCAAGAAATTACACCAACTTTAGATCGAACAACGATAAAAATTGGTGAGCCAATAAAATATGAAGCAAAAATAGATTACAAGGAAGGAGATAAAATTACTTTTCCTACAATTTCTGATTCATTAAATTATCATATTTCTGTTTTAGATAGTAAGTTGGATACCGTAGAAAAAACAGGAAAATCACAAATTGTACAACATATAGATTTGACAAGTTTTGATGCTGGAAAATTCTCAATTCCATCAATTGTTATTCAAAAAAATGGAAAAGATTTTAAAACAAAAGCATTAGAAATTGAAGTAAAAGATGTTGAAGTTGATACAGCAAAGAATGCAATTTTTCCTATTAAAAATGTAATGGGAGAGAAGCTCTCTATTGGCGATTATTGGAATAGATATTGGTTATACGGAATCATTGCTTTAATTTTATTTATCATTGCAATTATATTGGTTGTATTGTATATCCGATCAAAATCATCTTTATCAAATTCAAATTCTTACAAAACACCATACGAAGAAGCTAAAGCTAGTCTTAAATCTTTAGATGCTAAAAAATATTTGAAAAGAGGAGAACAAAAAGAATACTACACACAACTATCTTTTATTTTGAGAAGATATTTAGGTCGCGTTTATAATTTTTCTGCTTTAGAATTTTTATCTGATGATTTAGTAAGATTTATTTCTGAAAAAGAAGATATTTTACCTGAAGATATTCAACAATTTAAACGATTTTTATTTGATTCTGATTTAGTGAAATTCGCTAAACAAACCATTGATGATTCAAAAAGTGAAACATATAGAAAATGGGTGGAAGAATTTGTGGATCGTGTAAAACCATTAGAAATTCCTCAGAACGAAGACTTGAAAAAAGATCAAGTTACAGGAGAAAATTATAAACAATTTGATAATAATTAAAAATGCTAAATTTTGAATTTCAAAATCCTTGGATTTTAGTATTATTACTTGTTTTACCATTC
This sequence comes from Chishuiella sp., assembly GCF_032109125.1. Lineage (NCBI taxonomy): Bacteria > Pseudomonadati > Bacteroidota > Flavobacteriia > Flavobacteriales > Weeksellaceae > Chishuiella > Chishuiella sp. Next base: position 37,399 of record NZ_DAMCLZ010000003.1, on the reverse strand, counting down.
TTTATTTTTAGAGAAATAAAAAAGACAAGCGAGAAGAAAGCATCCTTAAAATTACCATCAATCAAAGCATTTGGAGGAGCAAGAAGTTCACTTTCTGCATACAAACCTCTTTTGTTTTTGATAAGAATGTTTGCATTAGCATTGTGTATTATTGCACTTGCTCGCCCAAGATATGTGGATGTTACAACAAAAGTAAAATCCGACGAAGGAGTAGATATTCTTTTATCTGTTGATACATCGTTAAGTATGTTAGCAAAGGATTTAAAACCAGATCGTTTAACAGCATTAAAAGATGTTGCCAAAGATTTTGCTTTAGGTAGAAAAACTGACCGTATTGGTTTAGTCGAATATTCAGGTGAAGCTTTAACAAGAGTTCCTTTAACAACCGACAGAGATGTTCTTACTCAAGAAATTGAATTATTACATTCTGGAGGATTAGAAGACGGAACTGCAATTGGAATAGGATTGGCAACTGCTGTAAATCATCTTAAAAATAGTAAAGCAAAATCAAAAGTAATTATTCTTATTACTGATGGAGTAGAAAGTATTAATCCTTCGGGAGATCTACTCTACATTTCGCCAAGACAAGCAGCTGACATTGCAGCACAAAAAGGTATAAAAGTATATACGATAGGAATAGGGTCTAATGGAATGGCTCCTATGCCAGTTGGTTATGATATGTTAGGCGATTATGTTTTTGACATGCGTCCTGTTGAACTAGATGAAAAGTTATTAACTGATATTGCAGATAAGACAGGAGGTTTATATTTCCGAGCAACAAGTAACCAAAGTTTAAAAGATATTTATAAAGAAATTGATAAGTTAGAGAAATCTGAAATTAACGAAATAAAATATTATAATTATACAGAATTATTTGCTCGTTTTCTTTTACCAGCATTTCTTTTATTAGTTTTAGAAGCAATTTTACGTAGAACAATTTTTAAAGAATTAATCTAATGCAGTGGGGAGAATTACATAATATTTGGTTAATATTTTTATTGTTTATCGTTATTTATCTTTCTATTACGGTTTATCAATGGCGAGAAAAAATCAAGAAAACATTTGCTGACAAAGAATTATTTCCGTTTGTTTTTCCTATTACTTCTTCAAGAAAATATGGATTCAAATTAATAGCATTTTGTGTTGCCTTATTTTTGATTATTATAGCATTAATGGATCCTTTATTCGGAAATAGAGATGTAAAAGTAAAGAGAGAAGGAATAGATATGGTCTTCTTGTTGGATTTATCCTCTAGTATGAATACACAAGATGTTGCACCATCTCGTTTAGAAAAAGCAACAAAATTAATTACTGAAACACTTGGTCAATTAGGAGGAGATAGAGCTTCTTTAGTTGCTTTTGCAGCGAATGCATATACTATTTCTCCATTAACGAATGATTATGCAGCAATAGAAAGCTATTTACAAAATGTAAATACAGATTTAATATCTAGTCAAGGAACAAACTATTTAAATGCAATACAAGAAGCAGTTAAAGCATTTAAAGGATCAGCGAATTCTAGCCGATTAATTGTTTTAATTTCTGATGGAGAAGATAATGAAAATACAACTAATCAAGCCGTAAAATTAGCTAAGGATAACAATATAAATATTGTAACAATTGGTGTAGGAACAGAAAAAGGAGGTCCAATTCCTGTTTATACAAATGGTTATGCTGAAGATTATAAAAAAGATGAAACTGGATCAACAGTTATTAGTCATTTAGAAGATAAGAATCTAAGAGAATTAGCACAAAATACCAGCGGAACTTATATTCATTTAGAAAATACACAAGAAGCTTTATCTGCATTAACAATGTATAAAGCGAAATTGGCTAAAAATGAAATAGCTAGTTCTACAACGAGAGATATGAACCATATTTATCAAATCTTTTTGGGGATAGCGGTATGTTTACTTTTTGTGGAATTATTAACATCTGAGTATAAAGTTTTTAACAAAAAGAAATAGTAAGTTTGTCAAGTAAAATGATGTATATTTTTAAACAAATAGGATTTTTAGGAATAATGTTTTTTTCCGTTTTTGCTTATAGTCAATCAAAGGCAAAAACATACATTGTTGAAGGTAATAATTATTACGAAAAAGGCAAATATGATAATGCTGAAAACGCTTATAAAAAAGCAGCAATGGAAGACCCTACTTCTGTAAAAGCAAATTACAATTTAGGAAATGCATTATTTCAACAAAGAAGATATAAAGAAAGTATAGTACACTATAAAAAATCGGCAGAAATGTCAAAAACTAAGAATGATAAACATTTAGCTTATCATAACTTAGGAAATGCTTTTATGCAAGAAAAAGATTATCAAAATGCAATTGATAATTACAAAAATGCGCTGAAAAATGATCCTAATGATAATGCAACTCGTTATAATTATGCCTTAGCTAAGAAAATGCTGGAAAAAGAAAAAGAGAAGCAAAAAGACAAAAAGGATAATAAAAAAGATCAAGATCAACAAAATAAGCAAGATCAAAATCAACAGCAGCAAAATCAAAACAAAAATCAGCAACAACAGCAAAATCAAAATCAGAATCAATCTCAAGATCAACAATCGAATCAGCAGAAAGAACAAAATAAAGGGGCGAATCCTAAATCTGGTGGAGAGAATGGAAATAATAAAGGTCAAGGGAATAATCCTTCTCCAGAAATCAAACAAGGAAGTAAGGGAGATGGAAAAGAACAAGATAACGCAAAGAATAATGAAAGTGAAGGCATGTTAAAAGCTCTACAAAATCAAGAAGCTAAAACACAGCGAAAAATTATTCAACAAAAAGCAGAGAAACAACGAACAACAACATCTAAGGATTGGTAATGACAACAACAAGAGTTATAAATAGCTTTTTATTGTTTGCACTAACATCAATAACGACGTTAGCACAACAAATTTCTTTTAAATCTGAGGCGGATAGAAATCAAGTCAGTTTAGGAGAAGCATTTAGTGTGGGCTTTTTTATCGAATCTAATACAGATAGTTATTCTATAGATCGCCCAATGAAATATCCAGATCACAAAGGTTTGCAAGTAGTTGGAGAACAACGTTCGCAAAATATTTCTTATGTGAATGGAAAAGGAGTTATAGAAGATGGAATTATTTTGTCTTTTGTAGCTGAAAAAGAAGGAAAATATCAAATTGGAGCAGCAAAAGTTGTTATCAATGGAAAAACATATTCTTCTAAACCGATAAGTATTACTGTAAAAGAAGCAGGAATTGCTCATTCTAATTTTAGAAGGAGTGGAGTAAATCAGCAGCCTGTATTTTTAGAAAGTAAAGTTTCTAAAACAAATCCTTATGTAAACGAACAAGTTGGTTTATCTGTAAAATTATATGCTAAGGATTTATCTTACCTTAATCGTAAACAAAATTTTAGACAAGGTAATTTAGATGGTCTTAGTCCAAAAATTGTAAAAAGTTCTCCAGAGAATATAAAACAAGAGATTGTCGCTGGGAAACAATACTTTTCGGAAGAAATTGCTCGTTATTATGTATTTCCTCAGAAACCAGGTAAAATAGAAATTGATCCTTTTTCTGTCGATGTTATTCTACCTTCAACCTATGGAATAGAACCTGTAGAAGTACGTAGTAATTCAGTAACTATTACAGCCAAGGCTTTACCTGAGGAAGGAAAACCAAAAAACTTTAATGGGGCAGTTGGTCAATTTAAATTAAATACGACTGTTGATAAAAAGGAGTTATCAACCAATGAAAGTGTAAATTATGATGTTGAAGTTGTAGGTTCAGGAAATTTTAATTCAATTAATTTACCTGAAGTAAAAACACCTAAAGAAATCGAAAAATTTTCCCCTAAAAAACGTGATGCATATAAAACATATGATACAGGTATGAAGGGTAAAGTTGCTGAGCAAACTGTTTTAGTTCCTAATAGTGAAGGTTCTTATACCATTTCTCCAGTTGAGTTTAGTTATTTTGATCCTGTAAAAGAACAATATGTAACTTTAAAATCAGATTCGGTTAATTTAAAAGTAAATCAGTCAGAAGATTCAGAAAATAGTAAATCAACAGAAATAGCCAATAGTTCATCAGGTAATCCTTTTTCTGATATTATAGAAAATGTAAATGATAATAAACAATGGTTATTATTTACAGGAAGTCTTGTTTCTATTGCAGCATTAGGTTTCTTCTTCTTTAAAAAGAAAAAGAAATCGGGTGAAATAAATAATGATGTTGAAGAAGAAATTATAAAACCAATTAATGAAACTTTAGATCATTCTACAAATGATAAATTTAAACCTCAAAAACAAAAATTTGTAATTGTAGAAAAATCTGAGATTAGTGATGATTTAATTATTCAAGATTTAGAAGAATTGGAACAAAAAATCAATACAGAGGACCCGAAAGAGTTTTATAAGTTGCAGGAAAAGATTTTATCTAATGTAGCAATGAAAAAAACAAATACAGATTTGGCTCATTTTTCAGAAGATTTAATCACAAATAAATTAACCAATACAGCTATTGATGCAGAAATTATATCACAATGGAAATTGTTGCTTAGTAATGCACAAAAAGCAAAATATGCGTTTGGTGGATTAAATCAAGATTTGGAAGATGTTTACCAAGAAACTGTTCTTATTGTAGAAGAATTAATGAGTAAGTAATATTAAATTTTTTAAATATAGAAAAGGGATGAATTCTTATATAGGATTTGTCCCTTTTTATTTTTTACAATTCATCCATCAATTTTTACAGTTCGGTAATGTTTACTTTTTACTGCTAAATAATTATATGAAATTTGATTCAACAATTATAAATTACTCTTTAACAAGCTCAGAGTGACATTCGTAAGAGTAAGTAAACGTAAGATTGTTTTTTATGT
>NZ_DAMCLZ010000003.1:0-32449 GCF_032109125.1 Chishuiella sp. | reverse complement strand
CCTGTCGAAACATAGTTTAGTTTTGATTACTCTTCGACAAGCTCAGAGTGACATTCGTAAGAGTAAGTAAACGTAAGATTGTTTTTTATGTCATGTTGAGCCTGTCGAAACATAGTTTAGTTTTGATTACTCTTCGACAAGCTCAGAGTGACATTTGTAAGAGTAAGTAAATGTAAGATTGTTTTTTTATGTCATGTTGAGCCTGTCGAAACATTAATTATATTTATAGGTTAAGTTATTAATAAACAAAAGGAAAGAATAAAAATGAATACCTATTATGTTTATATTCTACAATGCTCTGATAAGTCTTATTATGTAGGAATAACAAATAATCTTGAGAAGAGAATTTTAGAACACCAAGAAGGAATTTATATTAAAAGTTATACTTATACTTATAAAAGAAGACCTATAGAATTAATGTTTAATACTCAATTTACAGATGTTGATGAGGCTATAAAATTTGAAAAACAATTGAAAGGATGGAGTCGAAAGAAAAAAAAAGCTATTATAAATGGAGATTGGAATTTACTTCCAGAATTATCTAAAAATAATCAAAACTCTTCGACAAGCTCAGAGTGACATTTATAAAAATAAGTAAATGTTAGATTGTTTTTTATGTCATGTTGAGCTTGTCGAAACATGCGTTAGGGATTGTAGTGAAAATTCTTTTTCTTTAGAAAAAGATTGCAACGAAAAGCCCGCCCGAAGGAAACGCCAAAATTGAATTAAAAATAATAATAATGATTAAAAATTTACACTATGATTTCTTTTTTTGCTCAATTCATCAACGAAGTCGTTTATTGGTTAATTAATTTAATTGCATAATATGAAAAAGAATAACAAAATATATTTAGTTGTATTTTCAATACTATTCATATTGGTCGTATTTAGACTTAAGTTTTCAGAGTTTGAATCAAATATGAAAATTATCTTAGATTCATCTAATCACTTGAGCTATAAATCTGGTGAAATAGTAGGATATCTATCAAAATATGTTATTCTAGGTTTAATTACCTATAAATTGATAGAGGGAATTATATTGTTGAATAAAAAAAGAATTGTAAGGAATAGTATAATTCTCGTGCTTGGAAATTTGCTTTTGTATGCAATTTTATTCTTCCTTTCTCCAAACTTACCAAGTTCAGCATTTTTTAATTCTAATGCAATTATCTATTTCTTGGGATATTCTGTATTTAGTTTGTGTGCAAGTTTTATAAATGGAGGAATTTTTAATCAGTTCAGACAGAAATATAAAGCAGAAGATAAACCTAAAACCATCATTTGGAAATATTTTTTACAATCATTGGTTTATACGCAGTTTTTATATTTTGTTTTTATAAACTTTGTAAATCCATTCCTTAGCAAACCAATATTTTACAAAGGAATTGCTAACTATGTTCTTGTAGGAGTTATAACAATTATATTTCTTGGAATTTTCTATTTTTTAGAAAAGAAGAGAAATAATCTCGAAAAAGAAATTATAAAAGAGGCTGTGAAAGCAGAATCTGCAACAGCACAGTTCGAGACATTAAAAAATCAATTAGACCCACATTTTTTGTTCAATAGCCTAAATGTTTTAACGGGACTGATAGAAGAAAATCCAGACAAAGCAATAGATTTCACAACATCGTTGTCTAAGATTTATCGCTATGTATTAGAACAAAAAAGTAAAGAATTAATTCCTGTACAAGAAGAAATAAATTTTGCGAAAACATATATTAGTTTACTTAAACTGAGATTTGAGAATAGTATCGATTTTCAGTTAGAAACAGAAACGTTTACCGACCAAGAATTTATAGTACCACTTTCTCTCCAAATATTGTTAGAGAATGTGATAAAACATAACTCGGCATCGGAGCAGAAACCACTAAAAATTAGAATTTACCAAGAAGAACGAAATTTAGTTATAGAAAACTCACTTCAACGCAAAGACTCTTTTAAAGATTCTACAGGAGTAGGGCTAAAAAATATTATAAACCGATACCAATTAATTTCGAACAGAGAAGTAGAAATTAATCATAATGATGCATTATTCATCGTAAAATTACCAATATTAACACAAAAAATAATTGATATGAAAACTCAATTTCAACAAGAAGAAAAAGAATACTTTATTGCTTTTGAAAGAGCCAAAGAACTAAAAAAATATTATACACATTTGGGTATTTATATTGTCTTTAATCTGTTCTTTTTTATTCTGAACTATTTAACAGCAAAAGGACATTGGTGGTTCTATTGGCCAATGTTGGGTTGGGGGCTTGGTATCGCATTGCATACAGTAAAAGTATTTGGATTGGGCAAAGGTTGGGAAGAGCGAAAAGCACAACAAATTCTAGAAAAGAACAATCAGCAGAAAAAGAAATGGGAGTAAAATCATTTTTAGAATAAACAATAAATATTAACACAAAAATTATTTGATATGAAAACACAATTCAACCAAGAAGAAAAAGAATATTATATCGCTTTTGAAAGAGCCAAAGAACTAAAAAAATATTACACACATTTGGGTATTTATATTGTCTTTAGTCTGTTTTTTTTCATTCTGAACTATGTAACAGACAAAGCAGATTGGTGGTTCTATTGGCCAATGTTAGGTTGGGGACTTGCAATAGGGTTTAAGACCGTAAAAGTATTTGGATATGGCAAAGGTTGGGAAGAACGAAAAGCACAACAGATTCTAGAAAAGTATAATCAGCAAACTAAAAAGTGGGATTAATCTTTTTTTATTGTAACCCCAAAAAATCTATAAACGATTACGATAAAACCTAAAAAAGATTTGATATGAAAACACAACTCAGTCAAAAAGAAAAAAAATATATTCTAACCTTAGAAAGGTCCAAAGAACTAAAAAAATATTACACAAGTTTATGCATTTATATAACATTCAGTTTGTTCTTTTTCATACTAAACTGCATAACATATAAAGGAAAATGGTGGTTCCATTGGCCTATGTTAATTTGGGGGCTTATAGTTATTTTACATACCATAATGGTTTTTGTTTTCAATAAAGATTGGGAAAAGTCAAGAGCAGATGATATATATATTATTGATAGTAAAATAAATCAAGAAAATGAATATTACATTGCTTTAAAAAGAGTAAAAGAATTAAAAAATTATTACACAAATCTAATCGCTTATCCTATCTTTATTTTATTCCTTTTTATACTAAACTATAAAACCAGTTATGGACATTGGTGGTTCTATTGGCCAATGTTAGGATGGGGATTTGCAATAGTTTTACATACAATGAGGGTTTTTGCCCTAGGAAAAGAATGGGAAGAGAAAAAAGCACAACAAATTTTAGAAAAAAATAGGCAACAAACTAAGAAATGGGATTAATGTATAATTTGTTTTTATGGGCGTTCCCTTCGGTCGGGCTTTCCGTTACAATCTTTTTCTAAGGAAAAAGGATTTCCTCTACAATCCCTAACGCAGTGTTTCGATGAGTTTAACATGATATGAATAATCAATGTAACTTTAAGGTTTAGAAATAGTATTTAAATGTCATTCTGAGCTTGTCGAAGAATAATTACATATAAAGAATGTTTCGACAAGCTCAACATGACACATACATAATCAATGTAACTTTAGGATTTAGAAATAGTATCTAAATGTCATTCTGAGGCTGTCGAAGAATAATTACATATAAACAATGTTTCGATGAGCTCAACATGACATGATAATCAATGTAACTTTAGGATTTAGAAATAGTATTTAAATGTCATTCTGAGTCTATCGAAGAATAATTACATATAAACAATGTTTCGACAAGCTCAACATGACATGAATAATCAATGTAACTTTAAGGTTTAGAAATAGTATCTAAATGTCATTCTGAGCCTGTCGAAGAATAATTACATATAAAGAATGTTTCGATGAGCTCAGCATAAGATAAATAATTAGCACAACAATGAAAATAATAATTATAGAAGACGAAAAACCAGCAGCCCGATTATTAAAAAGGCGAGTAGAAAAATTGGGTTACGAAATCACAGAAATGCTCCATTCGGTAGAAGAAAGTGTTTCCTGGCTAGAAAGTAATCCACATCCAGATTTAATTTTTATGGATATACAATTGTCCGATGGTTTATCTTTTGAAATAGTTGACCAAGTAGAATTATCGTCTGCTATTATTTTCACAACAGCTTATGACGAATATGTTTTAAAAGCATTTAAACTAAATTCCATTGATTATTTACTAAAACCAGTTGATGAAGAAGAATTGAAATTTGCACTTTCTAAATTTGAAAAACAGCAACAATCGGCTTCTACTTTGGATATTCTAGAAATTAAAAAATTATTTACGACAACACAAACCGAAAAAAAATACAAAGAACGGTTTTCTATAAAAATAGGAACATCTATAAAAATTGTAGAAACAGAAAACGTAGAATGTTTTTTTAGCGAAAACAAAGCTTCTTTTATCCATACAAAAGAAAATAAAAACTATTTGGTCGATTTTTCTTTGGATAAATTAGAAGAACAAGTAGACCCAAAGAAATTTTTTAGGATAAATCGCAGTCAAATTATCCGAATAGATAGTATAAAAGAAATTACAGTTTATAGCAATTCTCGCCTAAAAATAAGGCTTTCTACATTCGACGATTTAGAGATGATAGTAAGCAGAGAAAAGGTAGCCGATTTTAAGAATTGGTTGGAGCATTAGGCTTTGTTTATACATAGCAACTTTATAAAATAACAAAAGGCAAACCATAGTTTGCCTTTGATTTTGTTGTTGATTTTTATTTAAAATTAATACGTTATGTAATAACAGTACGTTTGGAACACTACCTTACCGTACTCTTTGATTAAAATTATTAGTTTAAGATTAGTTTAATAAGAATTACCAAACCAATAAAAAGAGAAGCAACTCCAGAACCAAATAATTGTATTTCTGGAATTTTTTTTAAATCTTTATCATCTAGTTTCCAAAATTTATTTTTTAAAATAAGAGTTATTCCTGTAAAAATTAAAATAATTGATAATCCTAAAAATTCGTAATCCATAATTATTTTTTGTGATTTAAAAATTTATCTGTTGTTTTTTCAGCTCCCATAACAATTCCCTGTATAACAGCCTCACTAACTCTATTCTCTCCAGCTTGTACAGCTTCTTTACCAGCTACAACTCTAGTAGCACTTACTCCTTTATCACCTAATGTACCAAAGAATATAGATAATCCTACTTTCAAAGAACTCCTTATAACGGTTTCTTTATTTATACCATTTTTAATAAAATCTCCTGAAATTTCAGCTACTAAGCCTACTTTTGAAATAGCTGCACCTGTTGCTCCTAAAGGAACTCCTGCTGCTGCACCAACTCCAGTTGCAGACATACCTAAACCTGCTACAGTTGCAGCATCTCCTGTAGCTTGGCTCATTTCTCCGAATCCTATTAGTGTATTACCTAAGGCTGGTCTAGCTTGTTCAGCATATAAAGCATCATCTTTAGGATTTAGAGTAGAAGTTCCAGTTATAGAATTATTTTCATATATACCTATATCAGGAGCTGAATATGTATTCCCATTTTGAGTCCAAGAACCATTACTATTCAATGTTACATTTCCATCTTCATTTGAGTAAGTATTATTAGTTTTCCCATTGGAATAATCAGAATAACCTCTTTTAAGAGCATCTTCTTTAGAATGAACATTTGAATTATAGACCCATTGATTTCCTATTTTTCCCCAATCATCAGGTGCCATTCCATCAGGGTCAATAAAACGAAGAGGATTATTAAAAGCGTAGTTGTAAGGAGAATGGCGTCTCATTTTCTCTGCGAGCGGGTCAATGTTAAACCAACGACCGATTGCAGGGTCGTAATTACGAGCACCGTAATCGTAAAGGTTGATGTCTAGATCTGTTTGTAACTCAGCACTTCGTGCGGTATGTTCGTCAAAAGCTTAATTAAAGCTTTTTTCTTCATAATCATTGTATTTGTAATTATAATTTTTATTACCAATAGTACTTGCTGTATACCCACTATGTTTTAACCCAAAAGGATAATAGTTGTTTTCTTCTAAAAAACTAATCAAAGAACTTCTCTATAAAAATAAGAAAATAATTATAATGAGCAGAGAAAAAGTAGCTGATTTTAAGAATTGGTTGGAGCATTAGGTTTTGTTTATACATAGCAACTTTATAAAATAACCAAAGGCAAACGTTTGTTTGCCTTTGGTTCTATTTTGAATTTGTGTTTCGAATAGTATATACTAATAACTCTCTAAAAATTTTTTAATTTCATTTTTATCTATAGGAATTGGTGGCTCTCGCCAACCTTCTGCTGGTGCTTTTGTTATACTATCAGGTACAAATAAGAATGGTATTAACATTGAATTTTTAGGATTACCTTCTTCAAATACTACAAAATATCGTTTTCCTACAAATAGATTATTTGAACTATTAGAACTAATACCTTGTTTAAAAATTAGATTATTAACTTTATAACTATACATGTAAGAATCACTAGATCTTGCATAACGTTTTAAATCGTAAATTTCACTAATTGTATATTTTGTGTTTATTAAAATTTTATTAAAATTATTATTTTTAATAAAATATACCACAATTAGAAAAATAGCAAAGAATAGAATTCCTAAAAAGTACTGTTGGGTCTTGGATAATTTAAATTTCATTTACTAAGGTTTTATGTATTTTTCAACTTTTTCATCAATATCATCTTCACCAATTTTAATATAAAAGGGTAATAATTGTTTTCTTCTAAAAAACTAATCAAAGAACTTCTCTATAAAAATAAGAAAATAATTATAATGAGCAGAGAAAAAGTAGCTGATTTTAAGAATTGGTTGGAGCAGTAGGTTTTGTTTATACATAGCAACTTTATAAAATAACAAAAGGCAAACGTTAGTTTGCCTTTTGTATTATTGTTTATTTTATTTGAGATAGTAACTATTAATAATTTTCTAAAAAGTTTTTAATTCTATTTTTATCTATAGGTATTGGAGGTTCACTCCACCCTTCATTTGGAGATTTTGTTATACTATCAGGAACAAATAAGAATGGTATTAACATTGAACTTTCAGGGTTACCTTCTTCAAATACAACAAAATAACGTTTACCTACAAAAAGATTATTTGAACTATTAGAACTAATACCTTTTTTTAAAATTAGATTATTAACCTTATAACTATACATGTAATAATCATTAGATCTTGAATAACGTTTTAAATCATAAATTTCACTAATTGTATACCTTGAATTATTCAAAATACGATTAAAAGATTTTTGCTTATTTATATAAATAAATATTCCTAATAATATAACTAATAATATTCCCAAAAAATATTGTTGAGTTTCGGATAATTTTAATTTCATTTATTAAGGTTTTATATATATTTTAACTTTTTCATCAATATCATCTTCACCAATTTTAATATAAAAGGGTAATAATTGTTTTCTTCTAAAAAACTAATCAAAGAACTTCTCTATAAAAATAAGAAAATAATTATAATGAGCAGAGAAAAAGTAGCTGATTTTAAGAATTGGTTGGAGCAGTAGGTTTTGTTTATACATAGCAACTTTATAAAATAACAAAAGGCAAACGTTAGTTTGCCTTTTGTATTATTGTTTATTTTATTTGAGATAGTAACTATTAATAATTTTCTAAAAAGTTTTTAATTCTATTTTTATCTATAGGTATTGGAGGTTCACTCCACCCTTCTGCTGGTACTTTTGTTATACTGTCAGGTACAAATAAGAATGGTATTAACATTGAATTTTCAGGGTTACCCTCTTCAAATACTACAAAATATCGTTTACCTATAAAAAGGTTATTAGATGAATATTCACTTATTCCTGCTTCTTTTTTTAAATTTTCAAAATAGTATTCGTAGTGAAAATAATTTCGTTTCTTATATGAATTTATTTTAGTAGTTTTACCTATTGTATATCTTGAATTATTCAAAATACGATTAAAAGATTTTTGCTTATTTATCTGAATAAAAGTTCCTAATAATATAATCCCTAATATTCCTAAAATATATTGTTGTGTTTCAGATAATTTTAATTTCATTTATTAAGGTTTTATATATATTTTAACTTTTTCATCAATACTATCTCCACCAATTTTATTTATAATTATTCCATTTTCAACTAAGTACTATGTGCGGTATGTTTGCCAAAAGCTTAATTAAAGCTTTTTCTCATACTCATTATTATATAAATTTAGAAAAATATATATAAAAAAGGATTATTTTAATTAATATCGGATAATTTTTCTCAAACTCTTTCCCTATAAAATGCAAGAAATACTTATCTTGTATTCAAAAAATATTAACAACACTACATAATGAATACGATTACAAAACTTATTAACGAATTTTCACTCAAGGAAATCGGAGCAACATTTGCTGTATTATTTGCTGTGATAGATATTTTAGGGAGTATTCCCATTGTAGTGTCTATTCGTAGTAAAGTAGGACACATACAATCAGAAAAAGCAACAATTGTAGCAGGATTGTTATTAATATCATTTCTATTTTTTGGAACAAAATTATTGGGAGTTGTAGGAGTAGATGTACAATCTTTCGCTGTAGCAGGTGCTTTTGTAATTTTTATAATTGCTGTAGAAATGATATTGGGAATAGAAATACAAAAAGGAGTAGAACCTAATTCAGCTTCTATAGTTCCTATTGCATTTCCGTTAATTGCAGGTGCAGGATCATTAACAACAGTTTTGTCACTTCGTTCTCAATTCGAAGATATTAACATAGTTATAGCAATTATATTAAATATGTTAATCGTATATTTGGTGCTGAAATTTGCAGGTAATTTAGAAAAATGGATGGGACCAGGAGTTTTATCAGTTCTAAAAAAAGTTTTTGGTGTAATTTTGCTTTCAATAGCAATAAAATTATTTACATCAAACCTTGGTGCATTATTTCATGCAACAGTATAGTAGAAAAACAAATTATTAAAAAATGAAAACATATATTTATATTGCAACAATCGTTTTGTTGGTAGGATTAGGTTATAACCTATATGTGATGGATTACAGAGCAGGTTTTTTTGCAGAAAATAACGTGCATAGTTTAATTGGGATTGGTGCAGCAGTATGTGGACTAATTTTAGCATCAGTCTACTTTAGTTTTTTCAGACTACAAGCAAACTTAAAAAAATAAATAAAAAAAGGAAGATTATTTTAATCTTCCTTTTTTTGTATTTCATCGTTTAGTTTTTGTAGCAAAAGTTTTATAGATTTTTCAATCACCTCAAACTGTTGAGGTTTAGATGAGGTATAAATCATAACCAAATCAATAGAAAAATTCATAGGTTGTATTAATAGTTTATTCAATCGGTAAGCTTCTTTTGTTCTTCTTTTCAATAAATTTCTATCAACAGCGTGTTTAAATTTTTTCTTAGAAACACTAACACCAACACGAATTGTGTAATCTTCTTTTGGTTTTACTTTGTAAACAAATCGTATGGGATGAGAAACCATAGTTTTACTATCAGAAAACAGCTCATCAAAAGCTTTTCTACTTTTAAGTTTCTCTTTCTTACCAAAAGTCAATTTCATATTCCTAAATTCTAACTAAATTTGTAAGTACAAAAGTAAGTAAACTAATAAATTTAGAATTACGTAACTTTGAAAAATAATTAATTATAATAAAAAAACTGAATAATATGTATCCAGCAGATTTAGTATTGCCAATGAAGGCACAATTAACTTCTAATGGTTTCGAGGACTTAACAACTCCAGAACAAGTAGAAGCAGCAATAAAACAAGGAGGAACAACATTAGTTATGGTAAATAGCGTATGTGGTTGTGCAGCAGGTGCAGCAAGACCAGGAGTTGTAATGTCTTTGGATAACGAAAAAGTACCAGCACATTTAACAACTGTTTTTGCAGGTTTTGATAAAGAAGCTGTAGCAAAAGCACGTGAATTTTTTGCGCCGTTTCCACCAAGCTCTCCTGCAGTAGCATTGTTTAAAGATGGTGAATTAGTACATATGTTAGAGCGTCATCATATCGAAGGACACTCTGCAGATGCAATTGCAGAAAACTTAAAAGCTGCTTACAACGAGTTTGCTTAATTAGTTTTTATAAAATAAATAGAAAACTGTTTCATGAAAATGAAGCAGTTTTTTTATTTTAAGATTTATTTTCTTTGCGTTAGGGATTGAAATGTAAAGCCCATGTCGAAGACAACGGTATATAATTATTATAATAATAAATTTTGGGCGACCGAGCGAACTTTTCGCTCTATCTTTTATAAACAAGTATCAGCAAGTTTTACTATTATTTATAAAAGGATGCCGCTACAATTCCTGTCTCAAGTACTTTTATTGAAAAAAATAAAAAAAGCTAGAAATAAAATTCAATAAAAAATGAATTTTAAAAATTATAATTCAACAAATAGAAACAATCTCCGAATTAATATCATAACAAGTAAAAAACTTTAATTTTAGTGGTTTAAATCAATAAATTAAGGCTATTCAATAACTATAAAATCACTAAATTAGCAATTCAAATTATTAAATAATATTATTTATAAACAAATGAGAATAGCAGTCGTAGGCGCTACCGGAATGGTCGGCAGAGTTATGCTCCAAGTTTTGGAAGAAAGAAATTTTCCAGTCACTGAAATTATACCAGTAGCATCAGAAAGATCAGTAGGAAAAACTGTTGAATACAAAGGAAAAGAATACAAAATTGTATCTATGCAAGATGCTGTAGAAATGCGAGCAGATATCGCAATTTTTTCAGCAGGTGGAGAAACTTCTAAACAGTGGGCGCCTAAGTTTGCAGAAGTGGGAACAACAGTTGTAGACAATTCATCGGCTTGGCGAATGGATCCAGACAGACCATTGGTTGTGCCAGAAATAAATGCAGATATCTTAACAAAAGAAGATAAAATTATTGCTAATCCAAATTGTTCTACAATTCAGTTGGTTATGGTGCTGAATCCTTTGCATAAAAAATATGGAATTAAGCGTGTTGTTGTTTCTACATATCAATCTGTAACAGGAACAGGAAAAGATGCTGTAGAGCAATTGAATGGAGAGATAGAAGGTAGAGATGTTGCAAAAGTATATCCTTATCAAATATTTAAAAATGCATTACCGCATTGTGATGTTTTTGACGAAGAAACAGGTTACACAAAAGAAGAATTAAAATTAACTCGCGAACCTCGTAAAATTATGCGAGTAGATGAAATGAACATTACAGCGACTGCAGTTCGTGTACCAGTACAAGGAGGGCATTCAGAATCTGTAAATATAGAATTCGAAAATGATTTTGATTTAGCAGATGTTCGTAAACTTCTTTCTGAACAAGATGGTGTAACGTTACAAGATAATCCAGATACAAATACATATCCAATGGCTTTTTATTCGGAAGGTAAAGATGATGTATTTGTCGGTCGTATTCGTCGTGACTTATCTCAGTCTAATACATTAAATTGTTGGATTGTTGCAGATAATTTGCGTAAAGGTGCAGCAACAAATGCGGTACAAATTGCAGAATATTTAGTAAAAGAAAATTTAGTAGGTTAAATTATAATAATTCTAAATAATATAAAAAAGCTGATACATATAATGTATCAGCTTTTTTTATATAAGTAAAGATTATTTTTGTATACAATTAATTAAACATACTATATGCGAAAACTCTACACAATTATTTTTTTTAACTTCTTAACTTTAGTTTTTGGTCAAACAATTGACTCTCCAACCTTTTCTAAATCAAGTGGTTTTTATTCTAATGCATTTAATTTAGAATTATCACACGCGGACACTGATGTAAAAATTATTTACACAACAGATGGCTCAGAACCAGATATTAACAATTTAGAAGGAAGAACATATCAATACAAGAAACAATATCCACAATATCCAGGAGACACTCCTTTTGAATTTTTTGAAAACACATTACAATCAAACTTGTATTCAAATTCAATAAAAATTTATGATAGGTCTAACGAAGATAATATAATTTCTAATATATCAACCTCTTACGAAAGAGATCAATATTTTCCAACTGAAAAAATAGATAAAAGTTTTGTAGTAAGAGCTAAAGCCTACAAAGATGATGACTCATTTTCTGAAACAGTAACAAATGTTTATTTTATAAACAAAAATTATACTTTACCAGTTGTTAGTATAAATGTTAATGAAGATGATTTATTTGGGTATGAAAATGGACTTTTTGTTGCTGGAAAAAAATTTGACGATTGGCGGTTAAATAATCCTGAAATAGGTGCAAATTCATATACTTCTGCAAATTATTGGAATTCAGGTTCTTCTTCAGAAGTTCCTATAAATTTTATTTATTTAGATAATCAAAGATCAGTCATTAATCAAACTTTAGGTGTTAGAATTAATGGAAATGGATCAAGAGTTTTTAAAAATAGATCGTTTAGAATTTATGCAAAATCTGATTATGGAAATAAGAATTTGAGCTATGATTTTTTTAAGAATTATAATATTGATAAGTATAAACGTTTAATATTAAGAAATTCAGGTCAAGATACTTACAGAACTTTATTTAGAGATGCATTTATCCAAAAACTCAATGAAAGTTTAAATTTTGATACTCAAAATTATCAACCTGTTATAAATTTTGTTAATGGAGAATATTATGGGATTTTTAATTTAAGAGAGAGATATGATGAAAAATATCTAGAAGAAGTCTATGGAATAAAAGAAAAAGACATTGACTATATAGAGCAGACATCTGTTGCTAAGGCATCAATTGGAGATGTAAATTATTACGATGAAACTCTTGATTTTTTTAAAAATAATGATTTATCAGATAATAATAATTATCAAAAAGCAATTACTTATGTTGATGAGATAAATTTTTCTGATTATCATATCGCTGAAATTTTTGCAGCAAATTATGATTGGCCATACAATAACAATGAATTTTTTAGAAAGAGAGTAGAATACAATCCAAATGCTAGTTATGGACAAGATGGAAGATTTCGTTGGTTGATGAAAGATTTGGATATTGGTTTTAATGGAGATGAAAATTGGTATTATAACTCATTTAATCATAATACATTATTACATTCTATAGTTTCAGGAAATTATGGAGGTAAACTATATAATAATTATATTCTTATTGGTTTATTACAAAATCAAAACTTTAAAAATTATTTTATTAATCGTTTTGCAGATTTAATGAATTCAATCTATAAGCCAGAATATGTTATAAATCTTATTGATTTAATGCAAAATAATTTACGTCAAGAAATGCCTAAAAATATTAGTCGTTGGAATTTGATAACATCAATGGATGAATGGGAACGTAATGTAGAATTAATGAGACAATTTGCAAGATTACGACCTGATATTCAAAAAACACAATTAAACGATTATTTTAAATTAGGAGGTAATTATGAATTAAATGTTATAACGAATAATAAGTCTTTAGGTTTTGTTAAGGTAAATTCTATCGAAATTAATAACACTACAATAGGTATTGATGATGATTATCAAAGTTGGAAAGGTGATTATTTTATAAATAATCCAGTAATATTAGAAGCAATAGCTTTACCAGGTTATGTGTTTTCTCATTGGGAAGGAGATATAGAATCAAATGATCAAAAAATTACAATAAATCCTGAGAAAGATTTTAAAGTAAAAGCTATCTTTGAATGGACTTTAGAAACAAATGATTTAGATAAAGTAGATTTTATGGTCTATCCTAATCCTGTTTCTAATATCTTAAATGTTGCATCTTCATCACAATCTAAAATTGAATATAAAATATCTTCTGTTTTAGGACAAATAGTTGATCAGAATATTATTACTAATCAAAAAATTGATGTTAGTCACTTACCTAAAGGAGTATATATAATACAATTAACTCAAGGTAATAAACGAGTAACGAAAAAGTTCATCAAAAATTAAACTGATTTCATTTAAGATAAAAAAGTCGCTTTTTAAGCGACTTTTTATTTTTATAAAGAAAAAAGTTCGAACTTTAACAAATATTTGACGTAAATAAAACAACCATAAGCGTAATTTTCACATCTAATTAATGAAGCTGTAAAAAGATTTTGGACGAAAAACAACTCATAAAAGCATGTATTAATAATAATCCTAAAGCTCAAAGATTGCTTTATGAGAAATATGATGCTCGTTTTTTTGCAGTTTGTAAGAGATATTTTACTGATATACAGCAAGCAGAAGATATTTTAGTAAAAGGATTTATGAAAATATTTCAGAATATTCATAAATTTTCTTCTGAAGGAAGTTTTGAAGGTTGGATGCATCGCATTATGGTAAATGAATGCTTGATGGAAGTTAGGAAAAATAAGGTCATACATTTGAATGTTGATGAATATTCTTATTCTATTCCGTCGGGAGAATTACCTTCTCAAAAAATTGAAGAAGATGATATAATGAAACTTCTTGATTATTTACCAGAAGGATGTCGTATTATTTTTAATCTTTATGTTATAGAAGGTTATAAACATAAAGAAATTGCTGAAAATTTAGAAATTACAGAAGGTACATCAAAGTCCCAGCTTAATTTAGCAAAGACGAAGTTGAAAGAAATGTTAGATAAGAATTACTATTTAAAATCAAATTTATCGTGAAAAAAAATGACCCAATAGAAGAATTATTTCAAAAGAGAAGTAAGGAATCTGTCGGTGAAAAACCGAGAGATTTGGTTTGGAAGCGAATAGAATCTGGGCTTAATACAGAAAAAAAGAAAAAAAGAACATTGAGAGAGTTTGTTTCTAGTGTTTGGTTTTCTGCGGCTGTATTTGCTCTAATTGCAATTCCTTATTTTATTTTCTTTGTAGAAAATTTAAATACACTAAACCAAAAGGAAACGATAGAGGTTGTGAAAATGGATACTTTTCCTGAAGATCAAACAAAAATAAAATCTAATGATTTAGAAATTATAGAAGAAGTAGAAGATAAAAATAATCAACCTGTTATTATTGTAAAAGATACGAAAAAAGATACGAGTGAGAAATTAGTTATTCATTCTAATAAAAATATTAATAAAATAAAACCCTCAAAAGATGTAATTGTTTTAACAGAAAAAAAAGTTACTAAAAAAAATATTTTAGATTCAATTGAAAATAAAGGTTTATATGCTGTAAATTCAAGAATGAGGACTAAAATTGTAGATCAAAAGGATTCTCTTAATTTTAAAAATTTAGATGAATCATTTGCTGTATCTTCTGCCTATTATAAACAAAGAGGCGATAAGAATAGTCAACCAGCTCAACCAAAAATGTCTGAAAATATAATTCCATCAATTGGTGAATCTGTGAATGTTCATTCAGATAATAATGAAATTAAAATAATATATAAGCCTCTAAAGTTTACTGCTAAAACAAAAATACTTCGTACTAATTTTAAATTATTAGGAAAGTCCAAGAAAAGAGTTTCTTTTGTTAATAACTCAATCATTATTTGTTTTGAAAAAACAAATAATGAAATTCTTTTAAAAACAAATGAACCTAATATGTCTTTTGAATTAATGGATTTACTTGAAAAAAATAAAAAAGAAATTTTTGATTATTATCAATCTGTAGAATAGTATAAATTTATAGTTTAACTTAAAACTTACACTATATGAAATTTTTTTTTACTTTTTTACTTTCTTTTTTAAGTATTTTCAATGTCTATGCTCAAGATTTATATCTTATTAAGCTTAAAGAAAAAGAAAATATTTCAAATAATCTGTCTAATCCATTAAAAATTATTTCTCAAAAATCTTTAGATAGAAGAATTAAGTATAATATTGATTTAGATGAAAAAGATATTCCTATTTCTCAAGATAGAATAAATAAAATAAAGAATTTATCATTAAATTATATTGGCCATACTAAATGGCTAAATACAATAATGGTGGAAATTTCTGATTTATCAGTTATTTCTAAAATAGAAGAATTATCATTTGTAGAATCTGTAAATACAATGGTTAGAGGAAAAGAAATATCTGGTTTTACAAAAATAGAATCAAAATGGACAGATTTAAATTCCAAAAAAGTTAATTATGATTATGGAAAATCAAATGATTTTATAGAGCAATTAAATTTGAAACCTTTACATGATCAAAGTTATTTAGGGAATGATGTTTATATTGGTGTTATTGATGCAGGATTTCCTGGTGTAGACAAAATAGTAGCATTTGAAAATCTTAGAAATGATAATAGAATTCTCGATACTTATGATTTTGTAAGTAAAAAGAAAAATGTTTATGACTCTAATTCTCACGGCACAATGGTTTTATCTACAATGGCAACAGAAATTAATGGTATTTATATTGGTACAGCACCAAAAGCTACTTATTCTCTTTATATTTCTGAAGATAATGATAGCGAAACACCAAAAGAATTACTGTATTGGATACAAGCAGCAGAAAGGGCTGATAGTGTAGGAGTGGATATTATAAACACGTCTTTAGGATATAATACCTTTGATGATTCTCGATATGATTATACTTATGAAGATATGAATGGAAAAACAACTTTAATATCTTTAGGTGCTCAGGTTGCAGTTGATAAAGGAATTTTAGTTGTGACCTCTGCAGGAAATGAAGGAAGTAAATCATGGAAATATATAACATCTCCTGCTGATGTAGTTGATGTATTTACTGTTGGTGCAAATACTTTATATAAAACTGCAGCTTCATTTTCTTCTTATGGACCAAATGCCATGAATGATTTAAAACCAAATGTTTCTGCTCTAGGAAGCTTAGTTCCTTTATATTCAGAAAATGGTCAACAAACATATAATAATGGTACATCTTTTTCTTCTCCAATTACTGCTGGAGCAATGGCTATTCTTCTCCAAAAATTTCCAAAAATAGAATTAGCTTTATTAAAAGATAAAGTTCAAAAATCAGCTCATTTATATTCCAATCCTACGAATCAATTAGGTTATGGTATACCAGATTATTATAAAGCTTTTCAAGAATTGCTTGAAACGAGAGAAATTAAATTAAATAAGCAATTAGATATTTATCCTAATCCATTTAATAACGAGATTGTAATTCAATCTAATAATAAAGAAATGTCTATTGAAATTTATAATGTAGCAGGTCAAAAAGTTTTAAGCTTTTATAACCAAGAAAAAATAAATACATCAAATTTGAAAAGTGGAGTTTATTTAATAAAAATTCAAGATAAAAATGGTAATAATTATATAGAGAAAATTGTAAAAAAATAATTCTAATTATTAATATAAACAAGAGCGTCAGATTGGGTTTACCCAATCTGACGCTCTTGTTTCATAATTTATTTTTGTAAAGATTATGAATATTATTTTATATTAAAGCAGTATAACATGCGAACAAACCAAATATAATTCCAGGAGAATTGGCTATAGCAAGGGGCCAATCTTTTTTCTTAATTCCATAAATCACCCAAAGACTACAATTTATAGCTGCTACAAATGGTTGTATATGATCACTTTTTTGTCCATTTAGGTTATTTAATATTTGTGGGATATATGATACGTACATCCCTAAGGAGGTACATGTAGCTACATAACCTAAAATCTTAATAAATTTACTTTCCATAAGTAATAGTCAATTTTTTTATATCGTTAGTACTTTTAACTAAGTTAATAAAAAAATATTATAGTGGTAGAAAGGACTTTGGGAAGTATTATGTTTATATGTTCGAACTAAATTTTTTTATAGCATTTTCTTTATCTTTATTCATCGCCTCTATCAACTCATCCAGAGAATTAAATTTTTTCTCATCACGAAGTCTTCCTAGAAATTCTAAATGGATTGTTTCTCCATAAATTTGTTGATCAAAATTAAGGATATTTACTTCTATTCTATGTTCTCTAGAGTTTGTAACAGTTTCTCTATAACCGATGCTTAGTAAACCTAAGTATTTTTTATTATCAACAAAAACAGCTACAGCATAAACACCATCTTTTGGAATTAATTTAGTAGAGTCAACTTCTAAATTTGCAGTAGGAAAACCAAGTGTTCGACCAAGTTTATCACCATGCACAACAATTCCTGATAGAGGATAATTATATTTTAATGCTTGATTTGCATATTCAATATTTCCTTCTTTTAATGCTTTTCTGATTTTTGTAGAACTAATTGCTGATTCTTCATGATGAATAGCCTCTAATTGAATAAGATTAAATCCATATTCTTTAGATAGTTTTTCTAGTTGTTCAAAATTACCTTCTCTATTTTTACCAAAGTGATGGTCATGTCCAATAACTAAAGTGTGAAGATTCATTTTTTTGATTAAATAATCGACAATAAAATCTTTTGCAGAAACTTGCGAAAAATCTTTTGTAAATGGATGTATAACTAAATTATTTAAATTTAAATCCTTCAAAATATTTTCTTTTTCAGCAAGAGTAGAAAGTAATTCTAATTTAAAATCTGGTTGTACAACTTTTCTTGGATGAGGATAAAAAGTTAATAAAACACTTTCTCCATTTATGTTTTGTGCAATATTATTTAATTGTTTAATTATGGTTTGATGTCCTATGTGTACACCATCATACATTCCTAATGTAATAACAGCATTATTTATATGGCAACAATCATCTATGGAATTGAATACGTTCACAGTTTTTTTTACAAAGTTAATCCGTTTTTTAAATTAAAAAATATAAATAAGGAGAAGCTAAAATATGATTTTCATCCAATTTATTTAGAATAAATAAAAATAAATTGCACAAAAATAAAACCTTCCTTAAGTTTACATTCAAATTTTAACAATGAGAAGAATTATAGTAGTAGCCTCTACATTAACTTTTTTACTTTATTCTCCAGTAAAGGTTAATGCAAGTGTAAAATTCGAAATGATTAATGAAGATATAAGAACTGGTATATCAGGAAAAGTATTTGATCAAGATAACAAGCCTGTAGAAAATGTAAAAGTGACTATAAATGGTAAAATTGTTATTACAAATGCAGCTGGAGAATATTCTTTTACAGAATTATCAGAAGGTACTTATGATATTATTGCAGAGATAAATGGAAAAAAGGAAACGGTACAAGTATCTATTATTAAAGATAAAATGATTTCTCATAATTTTAATTTGTATTTGGATCAATCCATAGATTTAAGTGAAGTAAATGTGGCAGCTAAAAGATTTGCAGAAAAAAAATCTGATATGGTCGCTCGTATGCCACTAAGTAATTTAGAAAATTCTCAGGTTTACACTGTAGTTCCAAAAGAATTATTAGATGAGCAAGTTGCAACAGATTTTCGAGGTGCATTAATGTCTTCTCCTGGAGTTACCAATGTTTCATTAGGAGTTGGTTCAGGAGGTACAGGTCTTGCTATGATGATGAGAGGTTTTACAGGAGCTGATGGAGCAGGAGCAATAAGAAATGGAATGGCAACAAATTACGTATCATTATCTGATCCTGTTAATTTGGATCGTTTGGAAATCATAAAAGGTCCATCATCAACACTTTTTGGATCAACATTAGTTTCTTACGGAGGATTAGTTAATCGTGTAACAAAGCAAGCAACAGTTGGAGAAAAAGGTGAAGTAAGTATTTCTGCTGGAGGATATAGTTTGGGAAGAGCAACGTTAGATTATAACAAACCATTAAACAAAGACAATACTTTATTATTTAGAATAAATGCTGCTGTGCATAGAGAAAAGTCTTTCCAAGACCAAGGAGTTAATAAAACATTAATGATTGCTCCAACATTTAAATATTTAGTTAGTGATCGTTTAACTTTAGGTTTAGATATAGAATATTTTCAATCAGAAAGAAATACAACTTATGTTGGTTTAGGAAAAACTTCAATTAAGAATTTGGATGAATTAGATTGGGATTTTAAAAGATCTTATACTTCTAATGATTTGACGAGTAAAGCCAATGTTTTGAATGTTTTTGCAAATGCTAATTATATTATTAATGATCATTGGACTTCTGATACACGTTTTTCTTATTCAAATACAGATAACAACGCAAACTATTTATTTCTATTAATTTCAGATGGAACTGGAGATTATGCAGGTGAAAGATTACTACAACGAAGAATAATGAATTTACCTAGTAATTTCAATACAACTCAAATTCAACAAAATTTTGTTGGAAAACATAAATGGGGAGATATAGAAAATAAATTTTTAGTAGGAGTTGATTTTACACAATTAGTTACTTCAGATTCTCGTGTTACAGTAAACGATTATGATAAGTCTGCATCAACTCTTTTAGGATTAACTAAAGCACAACAAACTATTGTTAATCAAGATGCTCCAACAATTAACTCTAATACTTATGAAACTCTCTTAGGTCAAGGAACTAGAGCTGCTAATAGTAGAAATACAGTTACTTATAGTGCTTATGTTTCTGATGTAATTAAGTTCTTTGATCGTTTAAATGTATCTGCTGGTGTTCGTGTAGATCGATTTAATGATAAGAAAAATAATTACATGCAGACAGCTTGGTCACCAAAATTTGGAGTTGTTTATGAAATAATAAAAAATCAATTATCTCTTTTTGGTAATTATCAGAATGGATTCAAAAATGTGCAACCAACAACTTTAGCTGATAATAATAGACAATTTTTTAAACCTGAACAATCAAATCAATTTGAAACAGGAATCAAGTTCGAATTATTAAAGGGAAAAATAAATGGTACAGTTAGTTACTATGATATAAAAGTAAAGGATAAAGTTCGTACAGTTCCCAATACAGATCCTACAAGTGCTTTAACGACTATAAGTGTACAAGATGCAACTCAAAAAAGTACAGGATTTGAATTTGATTTAATTGCAAATCCTTTCAGAGGTTTTCATATCATAGCTGGTTATGGATATAATAGTAGTCGTTTTCAAAAATCTGCAGAAACAACAACAGGTACTTCTGTAGAAGGAAATCGTCCAGCAGGTGTTCCATATAATTCAGCTAATTATTGGGCGAGTTATAAATTAACTAGAGGAGAATTTAATGGATTAGGTTTTGGTTTTGGAGGAAACTACTCTGATGGATATTACTTTAATGATGCAAATACAGTTAAAGTTTCAGGATTTAGTACTATCGATGCTTCAATCTTCTATGAAAAGGCAAAATTTAGAATCGCATTAAAAGGAAATAATCTTGCTAATAAAAAATATTGGACAACACTTTCTTGGGCTCAACCACAGCAAACAAGAACATTTGTGGCTAATTTAACATTCAAATTCTAATTATTAACTAATTAAATAGTATTGTAAAATTGTTTTTACAATACTATTTTTTATCTCAACAAAAATGAAAAATATATTAAGCGTAATAATAACTTTCTTCTTCTCTTTACTACATGCTCAAACACCTTATACAATAGGAGAAACATATACAATACATTCTAATATCTTAAATGAAGATAGAATCATTGATGTGCAATTGCCTCAAAATTATTCAAATCAAGATTTTGCTAAAGGAAAATACCCTGTTGTTTATGTTTTAGATGGAGATACGAATTTTTCTTTAGTAGCTTCATTAGAAAGATTTAGTACTAAGTTTTTATTTCGATCTCAACCAGAAATGATTGTTGTAGGAATAAGAAATATAGATAGAACGAAAGATTATACTCCAACAAAAAGTTTATCTAAAAATAAAGATAATAAGTTACAGTACGAAACAAGTGGAGGAGCAGAAAATTTTATTAATTTTATTGATAAAGAATTGAAGCCTTTCGTTAATAAAAAATTTAGAACAACAGATTTTAATATTTTACATGGACATTCATTTGGTGGATTATTTGCGATTTATACATTATTAAATCATACAGATTCATTTGATGCATATATTGCAATAGATCCTAGTCTTTGGTGGGATAATAAAGTAATTTTTAAACAAGCTCAAGAAGAATTCAAAATAAAGGACTTTAAAAATAAATCTTTATATGTTGCACTGGCTCATGAAAAAATTGATGCTCAAAAAGATCGATTAGAACATGGTAGTACAATTAGAAAATTTTGTGAAGAATTATTACCAACAACTCAATTATATTCTTCATGGAAATATTATCCTGATTACAATCATGGTTCAGTACCAATTCCATCAAGTTATGATGCTATGGTAGCAATATTTAAAGGAATTGAATTACCAATAAAAGAAATTCCTCAAAATCCAGAATTACTTCAAGAAACATATGATACTTTTTCTAAAAAATTAAATCACACTTTTGTTCCTGAAGAATCTTTGTTAATTGAATTGATAAAATATACTCAACGAATTAATCAACAGGATAATGCAAATAAAATATTAACATATGCATTAAAATTATATCCAGATAGTAAGCAATTAAAAACGATGAAATACTAATGAGAAGTAAGTCAACTATACTTAAAAAGAAAGGAAAAAGTACATTTTCTAAGGTAATTGCTTGGTTACATCTTTGGCCAAGTATTGTTTCAGGAATTATATTAGTTTTTGTTTGTCTTACAGGAACAATTATTGTTTATTGTGATGAAATTTTTGATTATACAGCTGGAGAATCGAAATATGTTGAGGTTCCTCAAAATCATAAGTACGCAACTTATGATGAAATTGTGAATGGAGTAAAAATTTATAATCCAGAAATCAAAGTTTCTGAATATGTTTTTTTTAAAGATCCTAAAAGAAGCATACGTATGCGTGCATTTATTCCAAAGGAAAGAAAATTAATTATGTTGTATATGAATCCCTACACAGCAGAGATTATAAAACAAGATAATACAATTCATTTCTTTTTTGTAATGGCTCATTTACATTCTTCTTTATTAGCTGGAAAAATAGGAGGCTGGATAGTTGCAATTTCAACAATTGTTTTTGTGATTAGTACTATTACTGGTTTGGTATTATGGTGGCCTAAAAAATGGACTAAAACAACTCGAAAAGCTAGTTTTACAATAAAATGGAAAGCAAAGTTTAAACGATTTAATTATGATTTACATAACGTATATGGCTTTTATTCTATGTTATTATGCTTAGTATTAAGTATAACTGGACTAATAATTTTTTTTAATCCATTCATGAATTTTACTATAAAAGTATCAGGAGGTGATCTTTCTCATTTAGAGAAATCATTACCTAAAGCAGATTCAACAAAAGTATCAAAAGATTTAGTTCCTTTTGCTTATAAAGTATTAGATAAAGAATTTCCAGATAAAAAAATGGTTCGAATTTGGGAATCTGCTAATAGAAAAAATGGAGCTTACCTATTTACATCTGGTAAAGTAGGACTAAAGAGTATAGAAAATGCTGACATAAGTATTTTTGATAGATATACAGGAGAAAAAATTAACGTTAATGAAAAGTTAATAAAACATGAGTCTGTAGAAAACGTTGTTTGGCAGTTACACATGGGACAATGGTTCGGACAAATAGGCAAATTATCTACATTTTTAGCAGGAATAGTAGCAACTTCTTTACCAATTACAGGTTTTTTAATTTGGTGGGGAAGGAGAAAAAAGAAGCCTAAAACTGTTTAAAGGAGAGTAATAATTATCTCACAATGGATTATAATTTAAAAAAATATGTATTTTGGAATAAAAATCTTAAATTTATATTAATTATAACATGTTTTTAACTTACATTTGCACCCAAATAAAAATAAACTAAATCATTACATATAATGGCAAATCAAAAGAAAGGTAAGATTGCACAGGTTATTGGACCTGTAATTGACGTTATTTTTGATAACGCAGAAGGCCTTCCAAATATTTATGATGCATTAGAGGTTCCTCGTCAAGGAAAAGAAACATTAATTCTTGAAGTCGAGCAACACATCGGTGAAGATACTGTACGTTGTATCGCAATGGATAGTTCTGATGGTTTACAAAGAGGTCAAGAAGTTATCGCTTTAGGAAAACCAATTATGGTTCCTATCGGAGAAGACATCAAAGGACGTGTATTTAATGTAGTTGGAGATGCTATTGATGGTTTAGGGAATTTAGACAAAGAAAATGGTTTACCTATTCACCGTCCAGCTCCAAAATTCGAAGAATTATCAACATCTGCAGAAGTTTTATTTACAGGGATTAAAGTAATTGACTTAGTAGAGCCATATGTAAAAGGTGGTAAAATTGGTTTATTTGGAGGTGCCGGAGTAGGTAAAACAGTATTAATTCAGGAGTTGATGAACAACATCGCTAAAGGACACGGAGGTTTATCTGTATTCGCTGGTGTTGGTGAGCGTACTCGTGAAGGTAATGACTTAATGCGTGAGATGATTGAAGCTGGATTAATTAATTATGGTGAAGATTTCATGCACTCTATGGAAGGTGGATCTTGGGATTTATCTAAAGTAAACAGCGAAAACATGAAAGAGTCTAAAGCTGCTTTCGTTTTCGGACAAATGAATGAACCTCCAGGTGCACGTGCTCGTGTTGCTTTAACAGGTTTAACATTAGCTGAATATTTCCGTGACGGAGATGGACAAGGTCAAGGACGTGACGTATTATTCTTCGTAGATAATATTTTCCGTTTTACACAAGCAGGTTCTGAGGTTTCTGCCTTATTAGGACGTATGCCATCAGCCGTAGGTTATCAGCCAACATTAGCAACTGAGATGGGAGCTATGCAAGAGCGTATTACATCTACTAAAAACGGATCTATTACATCTGTACAAGCAGTTTATGTACCTGCCGATGATTTAACTGACCCTGCGCCAGCTACAACTTTTGCGCACTTAGATGCTACAACAGTATTAGATCGTAAAATTGCTTCTCTAGGTATTTATCCAGCGGTAGATCCATTGAATTCTACTTCTCGTATCTTAACACCAGCAATTATTGGTAAAGAGCATTATGAAACAGCTCAACGTGTAAAAGAGATTTTACAACGTTACAATGCTTTACAAGATATTATTGCTATTTTAGGTATGGAAGAGTTATCTGAAGAGGATAAATTAGTTGTACACCGCGCACGTCGTATCCAACGTTTCTTATCTCAACCATTCCACGTTGCAGAGCAATTTACTGGTATACCAGGCGTTTTAGTTGATATTAAAGATACTATAAAAGGATTTAACATGATCTTAGATGGTGAAGTTGATCAATATCCTGAAGCTGCATTCAACTTACGTGGTACTATTGAAGAAGCGATAGAAGCTGGAGAAAAAATGTTAGCAGAAGCTAGATAATATATTTTAACAATATAAAAGAGTGCTTACGTTTCTTTCTTTAAAGTTACTAAGTACTCTTTTTTTTAAACAATAGGAATATGCACTTACAAATTATAACTCCAGAACATGTTATTTTTGATGCCGAAGTTGATGCAGTAACATTACCAGGTAAAGATGGTGAGTTTCAGTTATTAAATAACCACGCTCCTATCGTTGCAACTTTAGGGCAAGGAACAATTAAAATAAAAGTTCATTCTCAAACTTTTGATAAGTTTAATGATGAATCAGGAAAAATTTACACTGCTCCTGCTAATTCTCAAACTTTGTTATTTGATATAAAAGGAGGAACCATAGAAATGAATAATAATAAAATATTAGTTTTAGCGAATTAATTTTTTATCAAAAAATATTATAAAAGAGACCAAATATTATTTGGTCTCTTTTTTTATGACATTTATTTTTTTATGCAATAAATAATTTTTCAATTTTAATTAAAAGTATAAGTATTCCTTGTTTATTTGCTTCCAAAAAATTGTAGTAAAACACTAATAACAAAAGGTATTACCCAAAAAAAAGTTTTTTTTTATTCTTATAATTATATAGGTTTTAGAAGTCTATTGAGTTTTAAATAGCTTAATAAATATTTTTTCCTGTATTTTTGTGTTTTTTAGTTTAATTTTCTGATTCTAATAAGTATATATGTTAATTACGGATTATATTCTATTTTTGCTGAATACTATATAAGAATGAACTATTACCAATATAATTACTCAGGTGCTTTCTCATTAGAATGTGGAAAAAAATTAGATAATATAACAATTGGTTATCATACATCAGGAAAACTGAATAAAGATAAGAATAATGTTATTTGGGTTTGTCATGCATTAACTGCTAATTCTGATGTTTTTGATTGGTGGAGTGGTCTTTTTGGAGAATCAGATTTATTTAATCCAAATGATCATTTTATAGTATGTGCCAATGTTATTGGTTCTAATTATGGGTCAACAAATCCATTGTCTATAAATTCTGAGACAAATAAATCTTTTTTTAGAGATTTTCCTTTAATAACGATTAAGGATATGGCAAATGCTCATCAATTATTAGCTGAATATTTAGGTATTGATAAAATTAATCTTTTGATTGGAGGTTCTCTTGGAGGACAACAAGCATTAGAGTTTATTTTATTGAATAAGATTAAGGTGAATAATTTGGTTCTTTTGGCTACTAATGCTGTTCATTCTCCTTGGGGAATAGCATTTAATGAATCTCAAAGACTTTCTATAGAAGCAGATTCTAGTTTTTATGAAGATAAGCTTGACGGAGGTAATAATGGATTGGTTGCAGCAAGAACAATTGCAATGCTTTCATATCGTACATATGATATTTATGATGTGAAACAAAAGAATGAAGATGGTATTTCGGATAATTTTAAAGCTTCGTCTTATCAAAAATATCAAGGAGAAAAATTAGCAAATCGTTTTAATGCTTATTCGTATTGGTATCTTTCTAAAGCAATGGATTCTCACAACATTGCTCGTGGAACAAATAAAAATATAAAGGAGATATTAGCATCTATAAAAGCTAAAACAAAAGTTATAGGCATTTCTTCAGATATTTTATTTCCTCCTTCTGAGCAAAAAATTATTGCAAATTATATTCCTAATGCTACTTTTCATTTGGTTGATTCAATTTATGGACATGATGGATTTTTAGTAGAAGTAGATGTAATTAAGGAAATTATAAAAGATTTTGTTTAGTTCATAAAAAATAAAGCCTTGTATTAGAATACAAGGCTTTATTTTAAAATTTTATTTAAGCTATTTTTTTTGCTTGAGGTTTTTTCTTTTTTCTTCCCCACCAAATTAAAAATCCTGTTACAGGTAAACTAGCACACATTAAACTAACAATAAATGCTATTATTTTTGTTGGTAATCCAAAAATAGCTCCTACATGTATATCATAGTTTGCATTAATCATTTTTTCTCCAAGATTTTTATCTTCATGTTTTCTAACATGTAAAAGTTTACCAGAGTTTTCATCAAAAATTAAACTACGATTTTTATGATAAGAATAAGATAATTCTTTAACATAAATACTAAAATTAGGATGTTCGTGATCATCCATATGTTCGTGCCCCAAATCAACAGAGAAGACATAAGCATCTGGATTTAACTCTTCAACTTTTGAAGCAATTTTATCTAAAGTTGTATCATTTCTCATTTCAATTGGAGCTGTTGTTTTGATATGAGAAAAATCTGGATATTTTGATTCACCTCCAGAAAAAACAAAATAAATCATTGCTTGAACGATAAAAAAGGCATAAAAGATTCCTGTTATAGCAAAAATGAGAGAAAAGATAGATGAATAAAAACCTAAAATATTGTGTAAATCATAATTTTTACGTTTCCAGTTTTTTATGTTTTTCCATCGAAACCAAAAACGTTGTTTACGAGCAACTTTATTTTTAGGCCACCAAAGAATGATACCTGAAATTAACATAAATATAAAAATAGTAACAGGAATTCCTGTCAGCCATTTTCCCCATTCCGAGTTTAATAAGAATCCCCAATGTAAAGATTTTATTATGGCAAAAAAACCATTTTTTTCATCATATACTTTTAATACTTTTCCGTTATATGGATTTACATAAGCAGATTTATAAACAGGATATTCTATAAAATAATTCCATCCTTTTGGATCATGTTCATACCAATAAAATTGATATGTCATAGAACGATCAATGGGAATATTTACCCAATGTATAGGATATTTCTCTTTGACTTGTTCGTCAACTAATTTTTCTAAAACTTTTAGTTTAAGTTTCTCTTTGTTCTCAAAATTAGGTTCGTTATGATGAATATATTCTTTACGTTGAATATATTCTATTTCATCTTTAAAAACATATAATGCCCCTGTAATAGAAATAAAAAATACGATAGAACCGATAAGCAAACCAAACCAAAGGTGTAGTTTGCCTATTAATTTTTTGAACTTATTCTCTTTCTTTTTTCTCTTTGTATTTTTCATTAGAATTTGAATGTCAAGCTTCCTACAACATTTATTAATTGTTGTGCATTAGCTGTAGAATAACCTATCCAATAATGCTCGTTTGTTAAGTTATCTACTTTTACACCAATTCTAAATTTTTTAGTATCATAAAATGCGTTTGCATTCATGATAAAGTATTCGTTTAAATAGAAAGTATTTGTAACGTAATTATTACTAGCATAATTTCCTCCTACACCAAATCCTATTCCTTTTAATGATCCATCTAAGAATTGGTAACTTGCATTAAAATTAGCTAGCCATTTAGCTCCTGCAGTTGTTGGTCTTGTACCTACTAAAGCTTCGTTGGTAGGATTTTTAGTTATTTTAGCATCATTATATGCTAATCCACCAATTATAGAAAAACCTTTTACTAAGTAAGCGTTTACTTCTAATTCAACTCCTTGACTTTTTGTTTTTCCTGCTTGCGTTTGGACAGAAAAAGACTTAAAATATTCCCCAGTATATAATAAAGAATTTTTAACATTAATATTATAGTAACTTAATGTTGC
This sequence comes from Chishuiella sp., assembly GCF_032109125.1. NCBI lineage: Bacteria > Pseudomonadati > Bacteroidota > Flavobacteriia > Flavobacteriales > Weeksellaceae > Chishuiella > Chishuiella sp. The sequence continues at coordinate 3,862 of NZ_DAMCLZ010000003.1, read as the reverse complement.
ATTTATTTTACCTTGAAATACATTCATTTTAAATCCTCCTTCAAATTGATTTGCTCGTTCTGGGTCAGATAGAACTGTATTTCCACTTACGTCAGCTGTATAATATCCATTACTCTTGAAGCTGTTTTGATAATTTCCAAAAACAGAAAATTTTTCTGGTATAATCTCATAAACAACACCAAATTTTGGAGACCAAGCTGATTGGCTAAATGCTTCAGTAAGATTACTATATAATAATCCACCTTTAGCATTATTGTTTTCATATCTTATTGCAGCTAAAATATTTAATCCTTCTACAGGAGTAAACACATTAGAAATATAACCACTGTAAGTATTTAAAGTACCTTTTATAGGATATTTACCTACATTTTCACTTGTATCATAGAAATTTTGTAATGTAGTACCATTCATTATAGAGTAATCTCCACCTCGGAATGGGACCCAATCATAATCTGCAGAAATAAACATTTGATTGTTTTTCGTTTGCATATAATCAAAACCAACAACAGTTCTATTTCTCATTTTACCAAACTTATAATCGAAATTAAAGTTTTGTTGTACTTGAAAACTTGTTTTTTTACTATTTGCTGTAGATTGATCAGATCTTACAACTCCAAGTTCTGTTCCTCCATTTTTAGTATCAGTTCCAATGGCAAAATACGGACTAAACCCATTCGAGTTAGAGTATGAGTTACTAATATTAGTCGAAGATTTTATATGATCATTAATAGTATAATTAACTTGGCCAAATAAATTTCTTACTCTTGCTCTAGTTTTTAAATTATCACCAACATAAGATTGTTTGTAATCAAGGCCATATTTTTTTTCAACATCCTTCATACTATAAATACCTTGTTCTGGAGATGCAGCAAGATAGAAAAACATTTGTTCAGCCATTGCTTTGTTCTCGAACATTTCTAAATCTACATTAATATCCAACTTTTCATTTGGTTTGAAACGTAATGATGGAGTAAATGCATAATATTCATTTTGAGCATTTTTTTTCTGAAAAGTTCCAGAATTAGTATATGCCGTATTAATTCGGAACATTAATTTATTATCATTTGTGATAGGAGCGTTTACATCAGCTTGTGCTCTATAATAATTATAACTACCACCAGCAATAGAAACATTTCCATCAAAATTTTCATGAGGTTTTTTTGTTATTCTATTGATAACACCTCCATAAGAACCAACATTGCTACCAAACATTGTAGCAGATGGTCCTTTTAAAACTTCTAATCTTTCTAAGTTTATTGCATCTATAGAAGTAGAAACAGGTGCAACTAGACCATTTCTTAAAGAGTTATTTGATACAAAACCTCTAAAAGTAACATACGAACCTCCGTCTCCTGACCTTCCAGTAGCATTCCACATTTTTTGTAATCCAGTTACATTTCTATATGCATCGTCAACAGTAAAAAGTATTTGATTTTCTAAAACAGATCTGTCTATACTAGAAAATACTTGAGGATTTTCTATAAACTTCAAAGGCATTTTGTTAGATGTATCTGTATCTTTTCTTATCTGTTTGTTTACTATAACTTCATCTAAATTCGTATTAATAGAATCTTTTTGCTGTGCACTTAGTATACCAGATACTAATGCTGTTAGTAATATGAAAGATTTTTTCATAATGAAAGAATAAATTTTATGCGAAATTATATAATTTATTTTAAATTATTCTAAATAAATTATATAAAAATAAAGATTTTAATTACCTGTAAAAAATATTTGTAATTAATTGTATTATAGTTAATTATTCGTTTAAATTTTTATTCAAATTATACTTTAACAAAGTAAAAAATGAACTTCTTAATATTTTCTTGTCATTTTCTTAATATTTAAGTAATATACTCGCTTCTTAAATCAAATATTTTTGCACTTATAGTATTTAAAATATTTATAATAAATAGGTTGTTTAATCATATTAATATAAATTTTTATAAAAGTAAGTAGAAGATAGACGATGGATAGAAGAAATTTTTTCAAAAAAGGAGCCTTGTTTACTGCAGCAACAACTTTGTTAGGAGGAAATGTTTTTGCAGAAGATAAAATAATAGGAGCTAGAAAAGCAAAAAATATAATTTTTTTAGTGAGTGATGGAATGAGTTCAGGTACACTATCTATGACAGACTACTATTTAACACGTATATATGATAAAAAATCAAAATGGATTAGCACATATCAAGAGAATAAGGTAAATAGAGCTTTAATGGAAACATGTTCTGCTAGCTCTATTGTTACTGATAGTGCAGCTGCAAGTTCAGCATTTGGTGGCGGAGTTAAAGTACCTAATGGATCATTAAATGTATTAGCTAATGGTGAAAAAACGTTACCTATTTGGCAAAAATTTAAAAAGAAAGGTAAAAAAGCAGGTATTGTTACAACTGTTACAGCAACACATGCAACTCCAGCTGGTTTTTGTGTCAATAGTAGTTCAAGAAATGCTGAACCACAAATAGCAGAAGATTACTTAGCATTAGGTATAGATGTGATAATGGGAGGTGGAGATGAATTTTTTAATCCTACAAAAAGAAAAGATAACAAAGATTTATATAAAAATTATAAAGATAAAGGATATATTGTTGCTCAAAATCTTAATGATTTAAATGATTATCAATCAAGTAAACCTATTTTAGGTATTTTTTCTCAAGGAGGATTACCATATAGATTAGATAGATTAAACACACCAGAACTAAAAAAAACAACACCTTCATTAGCTCAGATGGCTACAAAAGCTATTAATTATTTAAATAAAAATAAAGACGGTTTTGTATTGCAAATAGAATCTGGAAAAGTAGATTGGGCAGCGCATGCCAATGATTTAGGAGCTCTTATTCACGAACAAATAGAATTCGACGAAGCCTTAAAAGTAGCATTAGATTTTGCAGAAAAAGATGGAGAGACATTAGTTATTTTCACAACAGATCATGGAAATGCTAATCCAGGACTTATTTATGGAAAAGAATGTAATCATAATTTTGATTCTATTGCTAACTATAAATATACAAACGAATGGATTCTAAATAAAATAGATAATAGTTTTTCTACAAACTCAGTTATAGAATTCATAAAAACAAATCTAGGATTTGTTATTACATCAGAAGAAGCACATTATATACTAGGATTTTATAGTAAACTAGAAAAAGAAGACGAAGGTTTATATAATTATAAACATTTACCATACGAAGGTTTTGCTCAAATGCAAAAGAAACATAACTCTGTCGGATGGATCTCTATGGATCACTCTTCAGATCATGTGGAATTAGGAGCATATGGACCAGGGCAAGAGCTCATAAAACCATTTATAGTAAATACAGATCTTCATTATGTCATGTTACAAGCAGCTCACATAGATAATAGATTCTAAGAGCAAATAGATTATAGTTTACACACTTTTAAGGTCGGATATCATTTCCGACCTTATTTTTTATGCATTACAAAACTGAATTTCTTTTCTCAATTAATTATATTCAAATTAATTAATAAAGATATTAATAATTGGGCAATCCCTTCAGGTCGCGATTTTCGTTGTAATCTTTTTACTTCGCTAGGATGTTTCGCAAAAAGGATATCCACTACAATCGCTATTGCAGTATGATGTAAATGGTATTATAAGTAATTAATATTAACGTATCATTTAAAATTCACAACTTATTACTTAGAACTTACGAAGTGTCATTCATAGCCTGTCGAAGAATCTTTGAGTTACTGGGTTCAAGTTCTTCAGTGTTTAAGTTATTAAGTTTAGAATATCACTTATAACTAAAAACTCACAACTCACAACTAAGAACTGATAACTGAAAAAACTCTCTGTTTTCCTGTAAAAATGATGAAAAAGTAAAAAAGATTAAAAAAT